>CAZOTD010000122.1:0-5338 GCA_964582685.1 uncultured Treponema sp.
ATAATAATGTGTATAGTATAAATCCATATTCCTATTGTGTTGAAAAGTTGTGGATAACTTTGTGAACTAATTTCTAATGAAATTATCAAAAAAACGCAATGTTTATGTTGGACTATGTTTTAAGAACATGTTATTCTATAAACATAATGAGATCGTTTTTTTCAGTTGTAATTACTTATATCATACTTTGCGTTGTTGGCACTTATATTTGTGCATCATTGTTTATGGTTTATATAGGTTGCTTAAATTTTGTTGTCGGACAACCACTTAAAATTTTTTCTTTGGAAGCATTAAGAATCGGTTTAGAAATTTCTTTGCCCTTGCTTATTATGTTTATTCCGATGTTTTTGATTTTATCTTCAATTAGGCATTCAAAGCGTAATCGTGTAATTGTAATTATAACTACAATTGTTTTGTCTTGCATTTCTTGGTTTGTAGGAATTCCTGCATTTTTTAAATTTTCCAAAACAGATTTATCAATTAAAGTAATTGAAGAACAAAAACTTTCTTCTGGTTATTTTCGAATTTCGGGCGACCAAATTTATTATTTTACGAATGTTACAAATTCAAATAAAGTAAATGGAATTATAATTAATACAAATTCATCTGGAATTGATAATCGGGAATTTAGAATTATTCATAACGAAGAAATAGAAATTCCTGGCTCTGAAAAATTTACAGATATTCTTGTAAAACGTTCTGTTGAAATTCCGTCATCATTAAAAAGAGTTAATTCTGATCTTATTTATCTTAGCAATGGCGCTTATAATTCATATTCAAACTCATTGTTGAGTTGGTGTTTTTTTAGTTTGTTTGGACTTGCACTTGTTTTTGTTTTTACGTTGACAAGATGTAGTAGATGGCGTTTGATTAATGCTTTTTTTGTTTTGGTTACAACATGTTTTGTTATTAAAATAAATGCAATTTGTTATGGAATTGTGGAATACAAAAAATATTTTCCTTTTTTACAAAATTTAAATCAAAAGTTAAAATCTGCAAATTGGCTTTTTTCTCAAATGGAATCTCCGATTGCCGTTTTTGCAAATCTAATTATAATTTTAGTACTTACAATAATTGGCATAATTTCTATAATTGTGAATCATTCAAGGGAAAGTGAAGCATGAAAAAAATACTTGTAGGACTTTTTTCTTATGTAATTCTTGCCTCTATTGTTTGTCTTGTAATTGGTATGTTCAATGTTGCAATTCCAAATCTGATTGCAGAAGATGTAATGAATTACAGATGGGATAATGCATTCTTAAATATGCTAATTTTTTTGCCTTCTTCTGCGATTACAGGATTTTTACTTGGTTGTGCGATTTCGTTTGCAGATGTAAAAGCTTCTCCAATTTCCAGATATACGCCAGGCGTTCTTGGTGCTTATAAAATTGTTCTTGTAGTAAGTCTTGGAATTACATTAATTCTTTCTTTTTCTCATGATATTTTTCTGCCAAGACTTGAACAGCGAAAACTTGAACTTGAACAAAAACCTACTATCATTGAACAATATTTAGAACTTTCAAAAGAAAATCTTTCTAAAGCTCTTACAAATTCTGAATACGGAAATCTTGCAATTTTTTATGCAAAGAAAGTTCAAGAACTTGATCCAAAAAATCAGGAAGCCAAAGAACTTGAGAGTCGTGCAGAATTTGCCAACGCCGACAGAGATAATCCTGCCAGAAATAATTCTGCCCAAAATTCCAAAAAAGATGATTCTAGTCAAAGTTCCAATCCAAATTTAGAATATTACAATTCTCCAACTGAAAGTCTTGATTATTTACAAGAGTCTTTTGATGTAACAGAAATTAACGAAATTAAATCATCTTCTGTTTATGAACTTGTTCAAAAAGCTCAGCAATTTTTTGAAGATAAAGATTATCTTGGAGCACATTATTATGCACAAGTTGCTGTTAGAGTTGCAGATCCAAAAGATGTAAATCTTGAACATGCGCGAGAAATTGCAAATAATTCCTGGAATATTCTTTCACAAGCACAAGCTGAAACACTTACAGAAGAAAATAAGTTTTTTAGAAAAAAACTTGAAGGTTATACAAAATTGACGCTTGGCGATTATATGTCGGCATATTATATTTTTCAAACTTTGAGCAATTCAAATATTAACTATGCAAAAGATTCTGATGTAAAACGATATTTGACAATTGCGCAAGATGAACTTACAAAACAATACTTTTTTATTGATGAAACTAAAGATAAAAATACTTTTGAAAGTGCAGAAAATGTTTATTTTTCGTTACATCATGGCAATGGTACTTACGATGTTTTTTATATTAAAGGAATTACAGATGTAAAGCAAACTGGAAATATGGTTCGCTATCTTCGAGAAGTTAATATTTATTCGTTTGATCAATATGGTGATTTTGTAAAAACAATGTTTGTTCCTTATGCAAAAATGATTTCTGTTGATGTAAATTCAATTGGCGAACAAGAAAAGCAGAAACTTGAAATTGATGAAAAATGGAAAACAATTCCTTATTTGCTTTTATGTTCTGTTGATCGAGATAGAGAAGATGTAAAAGTTTCTCCTATTTACAAAACAGATAATGGAGAACGAGTTGAAGGTCCAAATCAGATATTCCTTTCTATGCCTTATTCTGATTTAGATATAATTAGCCAATACAAAAATGGCATTCCTAAAATGAACTTTTGGAATATGAATAAAATGAAACGTTCGGCAGATTCTTATGGTTATTCAAATGAACTTAACGCACAAGGAATTATGACTAGTATTTTTTATCCGTTTGTTATTATGATAATTCTTCTTCTTGCTGCAATAATTGCCTGGAATTATCGACTTCAAGCAAATCAGATTTTTAAACTAAAATGGGTTTTTATTGTACCATTTGTTCATTTTATTTTTTATGGTGTTGTCAGTTATTTTGAAATTGCAATTAAACTTATGAATTTTATTTTTATCGGAATCGCTGGTATAAACGGCGGATTATATGTGGGACTTGCATTTTATATGATTATTGTCGTAATTTTAAGTTTTACATTCTTGGCGCGAAAAGGTGATTAGGTTATATTAAGTTTATGAATTTAGCACAAAAATTTTACAGTGATATAGAGAGAATAAAAAAACATAATCGTGATTCTTCTGGAAAATTAAATAAAGAAAATGTTAAAAATCAAATTGTCGCACTTTTTGAAAATAACAATCGTGGAATGTGTCAACTTCCGCAATCTTTGGCGGAATATTGGATTAGTGAATATGTAAATCCAGAATTTGATAGTGGTCTTACAGAAATTAGCATTGCAACAATTGACAAGATTGTTGCAATGTATTCATTTTTGTTAGGCGATGATGACACAGATTGTCTAACTAAAAAAGATTGGCAAAAAATTGGAGAAGCTGTCAAGTTTGAAGCAGAAGAACTTCCAATGGAAGTTTTAAGCGCTCTTATGAAAATTCTTGTAGAAAAACAGGCCTACTAGTAAATGACAGATTTTTATTCAAATTGTAATCAATGTCCTCGTAATTGTTGTGTAAATCGCAATGAAAGTTCAGGATTTTGTGGTGAAAAAAAATCGATTAGAATTGCAAGTGCTTGCCTTCATTTTGGTGAAGAACCACTTATAACTGTATTTGGCGGTTCTGGAACTATTTTTTTTACAGGTTGCACTTTGCACTGTTCTTTTTGTCAGAATTATCAGATTTCGCAAAATGGAATGGGAAAAAATGTTTCATGTGATGAATTTGTAAAAATCTGTCTTAATCTTCAAAATGCTGGAGCAGAAAATATAAATCTTGTAACGGCAAGTCACATTATTCCGTTACTTGCAGAATATTTAAAAGCGGCAAAAGAAAATGGTGTTACAATTCCGTTTTGCTGGAATTCTTCTGCATACGAAAAAGTTGAAATGCTTGAATTGCTAAAAGATTTAGTTACAATTTGGCTTCCAGATTTGAAAACTTTAAATGGAATTCTTTCAAGGCAATTGTTTCAAGCACAAGATTATCCAGAAGTTGCAACAAAAGCAATTTCTTGGATGATAAAAAACAATCCTCTTAAAATTGTAAAAAAAACTAGAATTGATTCTAAAACAAACAAAAAAGATGCAAAAGAAAAAATAATTCAAGGCGTTATAATTCGTCATCTTTTTTTACCTGGAAGATTCGAAGACACAGCAAAAACGCTTCAATGGTTAAAAGAAAATGCGGATAAAAAAGCCATAATTTCTTTAATGTCGCAATATACGCCAGTTCCTTTTGAGGAAGATGAAAATTTATTAAATCTGCGAAAAAAAAATCTTTCTGTAATTGAAAATCGTCTTGTTTCTCAAGAAGAAAATCAAGATTTGTGCGATCTTATTGACGCTTATGATTTTGATTTTTTGTTTTATCAAGAGCTTTGCCAAGATACAAAATGGCTTCCAGATTTTAGAAAAAATCAGCCTTTTTCTGATATTCTTGCAAAACCAATTTGGCATTGGAAATATGAAAATTGACAAACGAAAAAAAATTGTAGTTTGTAAATAAATCCTATAAATAAACTAGAATTTGTTTACTTGGCAAATTGAATTTTGTCGACATTTTATTTTATTGGTTGCACAAAAAAAATTAATTTTTCTTGACTTTGTAAGTAATCAAACATATAATATCGATTATGGATTACTTAAAAACTGTACTTGTACCGGAGACAGTTAACCTTCACTTGAAGGGCAAGTCGAAAGAAGAAATTATTGATGAAATGCTCGATGTTCTTGTTAAGGCTGGAAAAGTTAATGACAAAACAGCTGCTCGCAATTGTGTGCTTGAACGCGAGAACAAGATGTCTACAGGCATGAAACATGGTATTGCAATTCCACATGGCAAGACAGATACAGTTTCTGATCTTGTTGCATGTATTGGAGTTTCAGATAACCCGGTTGATTTTGATTCACTTGACCAGGAACCATGCAGAATTTTTATTATGACTTTGTCACCGATTAACAAAACTGGACCACATCTTCAGTTTTTGGCAGAAGTAAGTCTTTTGTTCAAAAGTGAAGACAAACGCCAGCAAATTCTTGCAACACAAAGTCCGGAAGAAGTAATTAAAATTTTAACAGAATAGAAATTTAATTACATTCTTTTACTAAAAAAAAGCCTTTATGTGTTTGCATAAAGGTTTTTTTTTAGTAAATTATTATTATGAAATTAAATCCATTGTTCAAAGTAAAAAATAATCAACTTTTTTCAATTTCTGCCCCCGAAACAAAAATTGAACTTAATTTTTCAGAAATTAATGACCTTGAATCTTTAAGTCCTTTAGAAAATAAATCGTTTTATAAAATTTTTATTTTACAAAATACAGTTGAAACAGAACCTGAATGTTAT
>CAZOTD010000123.1:0-5296 GCA_964582685.1 uncultured Treponema sp.
GAACTAAATTCCCTATTTGAATTAAGAGATTATTCAACTCTTATGAATACAGGAAATTTTCTCTTGATATTTCCTTTTATTGCTTTTATTTTAATTTTTGTTTTATTTCGATTTATTCGTTATAAAAAACTTGAAGGAATTGTAACAGGTTGTCTTGCTTCAATTTGTGTCGCCGCTTGCGTTTTTTCTTTTTATCAACTTGAAAAAATTAATTCCACATTTAAGGAAATTTCGAAAAACCGGCAAGAGCAAGAAAATGTACCAGAAAAATTTGATACCGAAATTGAACCGATTTATCATCTTTCAAAACAAGGAAAAAATGTTTTTATTCTTTTTCTCGATCGTGGAATGGGAATTATGTCTTCTCAGATTTTTAATGATTTTCCCAACATTAAAAAACAGTTTGATGGATTTGTTGATTATCGAAATGCTATAAGTTTTTCTGATTACACAGTTGAAGGCGCACCTCCAATGCTTGGAGGTTATGAATATACTCCAGAAGAAATTAATAAACGAAATTCTGAACTTTTAAAAGATAAACACAATGAATCACTTCTTGTAATGCCAAAACTTTTCTGTGATGCTGGTTTTGAAACAACTGTCACAGATCCGCCTTGGTGTAATTATCGCTGGAGTGGCGACTTAACTTTGTTTGACCAATATCCTAAAATTCGTGTTCAAGAAGTTGAAGGTAAATTCAAACATCGTTATTTACATGAAAAGCAAATTGATATTTCTCAGTCACAAGATGAAGCTTGCCAAATCGGTTCAATTTTATTTTCGCTTATTCAAATTGTTTTTCCAGTAATGCGAAGATTGTTTTATTTTAATAGCCTTGATGATAGTTTTTTCTCGCAGTTGTCAAATTTATATTATCTGCCCGAATGTACAGATTTTTCTTCAGAAAAAAATACTTACACCTTTATGGAAAATGAGGCAACGCACGAAGTTTATATTGCTCTCGCTGACGATTTTGAAACTCCGGCTGGAATTGTGAACAACGACAAAACTTTGCAAACGTATCAGACAAATGTTGCAGTTCTTAAACAAATTGGCAAGTGGCTTGATTATCTTCGTAAAAATGAATGTTACGACAATACGCGAATTATTATAGTTTCAGATCATGGACGTGGAATTGAATATAATGCTGAGAATGAGCATATTGCTTGGTATCAAGCACTTTTGCTTGTAAAAGATTTTGACAGTAACGAACCTATTCGAGAAGATTTTTCATTTATGACAAATGCAGACACTTTATTTTTAGCAAAAGATGGTCTTGAACTTTCTGACAAAAATCCATTTACAGGAAAAACATTTGAACAAAACAAAGATGACGGGGTTAATATTTATCATTCTGTTATTTGGAATGCTGAACATTTACGTGAAGAAAAAGTTTTTGATCTTGATAAAAATAAAGGTTGGCATGTTTTTGATGATATTTCTAAAAATAAAAATTGGATTCCACTTAAAGAATGGGAAAAATAAAATTTAAAGCAAAATAAATTTATATTTTACAGTTGTATTTTATTTTGCTTTATGCATTGTCAAATAATCTACAACTCGAACTGCACTTTCACCTTTGTGTTTCCAGGCTTCTTGGCAAACTTCTTTTCTCCCTTCTTCAAGTTTTTTATTTGAAAGTGCATTATCAATTACGTTTTTTAATTTGTCAAAATCTTGTTCTTCAAGTTTTATACCAATTTTTGGAAGAACTCGCAAACTCCAGATTTTTTCGTCAAGCCAATCTGCATCGTAAGGAAGAGTGTCAAATTCTGTATCTGTATAAATTAATGGCTTGTTAAAAATAAGTGAATAATCGTAAATAACACCAGAAAAGTCAGAAATCAAAATGTCGGCTTGATTTAAAATATTAAAATTGTCGTTATCAAAATTCCATCGAACATTTGGATAATCTGATTTTAATTTATCAAGTAGTTTTTTTTCAGAAGTAATTGACTGTGGGTGAGGGCGTATTACAATTTCGTATCCTGTTTTGGTGAGCGCATCAAGAAATTTATTTGCGAACTTTGAAAGAATTCCATTTTTCCCCCAAGTTGGTGCAAGCAAAACTAGTGGTTTCGACTTTGGTGCAGGTTCTTTTAGTTTGTCTTTTTTTGTTTGCATTGAATCAAGATAAGTTGAACCTACACAAACAATTTCTTTTGCTGGCAAATTGCGAAGTGCTTCTAATTTTCGTATTACTTTTTCTTGATGGTCGCCACTTGTTAAAAATGCATCGTAATAATCTGTTCCAAACATTTTGTAAGTTGCAGGAACATCATCGATTGAATGTGGAATATGAACATACCAATCTACATTTTTGCTTCGTTTCCATTGGTAGACATCAAGACCTGGCGTTGTTGAAAGTAAAATTCCCGCATTTAAAAAATTGAGTTTTGCAAAACTTTTGTTTCCGTAGCCGATAAATTTAGTTTTCACAAATTCATATTTTTCAGACAACGCAGGATCATCTGCACTTGATGTATAGAAAACAAGTGAAATTTTTCTTTTCTCAAATTCATCACAAATGGGTTTAAAAACATTCCAATAGCGTTTGTGATCGCTATAAATTATATATGGAATTTTTGTCGCCGAGATGGAAGTTTTGGATTTTTTTCCACTTGAAAAAATAAATTTAATTTTTAGAAATAAAGCTTTTGCCCCAAAAACAGTTGCCGCGACAAGTCCAATTAAAATTGAAAAAAGCATACTTCCTGTTCCTGGGTCAATGTAAAGCAAATTCATGAAAAATCCTTTTTATCTTTATTTTGTGTGAAAAGTTTTTACAATTTTAACATATTCAATTTTCTTTGCAATAACTTTTCGTTATTTTTTGTTTTCTTTAATTCATTCGCTGAATATATGTTGCTCTTGGTCTAAGTGTAATTTCTACACGACGGTTTAGTGCTCTGCCTTCTGGTGTGGAATTATCGCCACCTTGAGCAGGCATTGTTTCTCCATAACCTCTGTAACTAAATAATTCCCGATCTAAACCTTCTGAAACTAAAATATCAATAATAACTCTTGCACGTTCAATCGAAAGTAACATTTGATTTTCTGGCTGTCCAATATCTGCCGTATGTCCTCCGATAAATATTGTGTAAGAATTGTCTTTTAATGCTTCTTTCAGAAGATTTGCACATTCTTCAATTCTTGTTCTCTCTTGTGGTAAAAGTTCTGGGCTATTAGGAATAAATTTAAGATTATAAATGAATCTAGGACCACTGCTACTTTCTTCAAATCCGTCAGGTCCTAAAAGTTTTGGTATTGGATAATTTTTTATTGCATCAAGAGAAGTGTAATATGCATCATCTTTTAAAGGAGCGGCAACATCATATAAAAGTTGGTTTTTATTTAAAAGAACTACAATTTTTCCTTGTTTGAGAAGTTCTAGATTTTCTGGAACGCACAAAATTTTTAAAGCGTCTTCTTTTTTGATTATCAAATCGCTTCTGTTGTATCCATAACATTCTTGTGCAAGAATGTGCAAAGGATTGTTTCCTGCAAATTCTTTGTAACGTTTTTCATCATCAGAATAATCGTATCTTACTGTTCCATTATTTTTGCACAAAGTAGGTTCTATCATATTTTTTTCATAAAAAATTTCCATCTCGTCTGTAAAAATTCTCGGAAAAAAACTTGGTTCTACTTCTTCTTTTATAAATTCACCATGAACATTTAATTTTCCGCGTGCATCAATTATGATTCCTGTAAATTTTCGTGAAGAAACATATTCAACTGGCTTTTTTAATTTATAAGGAACTTTGTGTTTTATAAAAAGTGAATTTATTTGTGGCAATTTAATAGAATGGTTTGTTGTAATAGTTGAAGAATCGTTTTTAAAATATCCTAATGTACAGTTTGAATTTGTAATAATTTCTGTCAAATCGTTGTAAGTGATTTGTTTTTCTAAAATCATATCTCCAAGTTTTCTGTCTGCGTCAATGTTAAGTGTAAGAAGCGGATCTTTGATTAAATCAGGAACTCTTGTATTGATTATATTCATTGCAGTTGTTTTTCCTGTTGGCATTACAATTCCTGCTTTATCTACATCAATGCTGATATTTGATTTAAATTCTTTTGTAATCCAATTTACAGAACTATGAGATTCCAAAAGAGAATTGTTTGTTTGTGCAAAGCACAAAGAAATCACCATAAAAATTAACGCAATTGAAATTCTATATATTTTACTTTTAAATGTCATAAACCTTGCCTCAAAAATTACTTTTAACGTGAAAACCTCATAAAATAATTTTATAAAAACATTCTCTTTATTGTCGGTTTTTTTTTAATCTTTATTAAGGAATATTAATTTCAAGATTTACTTAAAATTAGAGCATGTTACCAATATAAATTCCTGCCCATTCCCATCTGCCATGAATATCTGGATCGGAAGGAAAATTTACTTCGCGAAGGTAAAAATACCAAGGCATCGTTGTCCAACCTGTTGTTCGTAAATATGCTTCAGTTGGTGTTGGACCTGGAATAAGCTCTTTGTCGCAAGTTATTCTGTTCCCATGCATATAATTCGCCATCGAAAAAGTAACATTTCCGCTACTAGAATTTTCATCTTGGCGCCAGGAAACTGCAAAAAAATTAACTTTTGAACGAATTGAATCAAGTCGATTTGGTTGATAACGATAAATTGCATCTCTAATTTCTTGTTCAAGAGCTGCAAGAGAACGGAATGTCCAATCTTTTGGCGATTTATTAAAATCGATTAAGGTTTTTGCATAATTGTACGCATCAGGGATATCAGGAATTTGAATCACAGCGGCATCTGGTTGTTCCAAAAACATATTGTAAGTTCTCAATGCGTTTGTCCATTCTCCTACATTTTCATATTCTTTGGCGAGTCGCATATACATTTCTGTAATACTTACACTTGACGGAAATCTATTTATAAGTTGGTTAAAATATTTAATACGACTGTCGGAATTGTGGCTAATCTTAATTAAGTTTTCAAGACAGAGAAAATGGATTGATTTTTCTTCAACTTCTAAATCTTGATAATTTTTGATAATTCTTTCAAAGTAAAATTCTGCCATTGGCTCTTCGTTTGTCTGCATATATGAATGAGCAACCATAAGAAGCCAATAAGCATTAAACTTATCTTCTGGATGTTTTTCTACCCAATCTGTAAGATAAATAATAAGTTGAGCATTTTGTCCATTTGCTAAAAGAGTAGTGGCAATTTTTTTTATAATTCCATAACGAGCATCTTCAGAAAGATTTTCAAAATTTAGAAGTTCTTCTAATGCCATAATGTTTTCTTGATAATTATTATATTGAGTAT
>CAZOTD010000124.1:0-5278 GCA_964582685.1 uncultured Treponema sp.
GTCATCTGTAGATAGTATTATCTCTATGTCTAATCTTTTTAACCGAAGTGTTATGACATTAGCACAGAATGAAGGATGGGCATTATTCTTTGATGCCCGTCGGTACAAAACTACAGAGTACCCTGCAGGTGAGTTTGAAAATCTTGCAGGTTGGTTAATTGATCAAAGAAGAGCAGAAAATTATCATGATTATGGGGAGCATTATACTACAGACTACTATATTACATTTTGTTATCAACTTCCGCATGACTTAGAAAATAAAGCAACATCTTTATTTTTTAAAAAAAATAAAAAAGAAAAAGCAAACAGTGAAAAAAATAACAAATCAAAATCTCTTTTTCACAATTCTCAAAATCTTCCAGAAATTCAAAAAGAAATTGAAACATTTGTCGACGAAGTGGAAAAAGTCATGGGAACTCTGGCAACAAAAATTTGGTGTCATCGCCTTGATGATTCACAATTATTCTCATATATCAAAAATTCAGTTTCATTGAATACACAAGATTTGATATACCCAGAAGGAACTTTTTTCTTCTTGGACAACTACATTTGCGATATGGATGTAAAAACTTCAATGCCTTTAAAAATCGGTGAATACTATGTTCCTGTAATGAGTGTAATGGATTTTCCTAGTTCTACATATCCTGCAATTTTTGATAATTTAAATCGGTTGATGACTGAATTTCGATGGACAACTCGTTTTATTCCACTGTCAAAAGAAACTTCTGCAAAAGAAGCTGAAAAATATCAAAAAAGAATGTATTCATCAAGAAAAAATGCAATGACGATGTTTACTGAGCTTGCTACAAATGTCGAAATTGATCGTGAAAATCAAGGTGCCATTACAATGGAATCAGAAGCAAATCAAATAATGGCAGATGTCGCAATGGGAGAATATGTACTTGGATACTATACTTCAAGTCTTATGGTTTGGGATACAAATTTCAAAATTGCAAAAGAAAAAGCTAAAAAAGTTCAACAAACTATTCGTGCATGTGGATTTTCAGTGAAAGAAGAAACTTTTAACAACGTCGAAACTTGGCTTGGAATGATGCCTGGAAATGTATACTCCAATATCCGCCGTCCTCTTATTACAACTAAGAATATGTCGAATATTATTCCACTAAGTGCAGCTTGGCAAGGAATGTTCTACAATGATTTCACTTTGGAAACTTGCGGAAGTTCTATCCCTCTTCTAATTTGTTCAACAAGCTATGGAACTCCGTTTTTTTTGAATCTTAATGTGCGTGATGTAGGACATACTTTCATTTTTGGACCGACAGGTGCAGGAAAATCAACTTTACTTGCACTTTTAATGGCACAAGCAACAAAGTATAAAGACGCAAATATTGTTTGTATTGATAAGCAACTTTCAAGTCGTGCGTTTATGGTTGCAGCTGGCGGAGTTTATGTTGAACCAGGCAAAGATGAAGTTGCGTTTCAGCCACTTTCAGAACTTTTAAATCCTAATGAAGTTTCAGATTCGGAATATCGCGAAAGTTTAATGTGGTGTCAGCAATTTATTGAAGGACTTTTAGCACAGCAAGGAATTGAAACTGATGCACAAATGAGCAACTCAATTAAAGAAACTTTAGTTCTTTTGTCGCAAAAAGACATTTCTTCTCACGACTTAACAAGTTTTCAAGGTTATGTTAATTATTCGAATCCACAAACTGGCGAAAATACAATACGACTTGCTTTAGATCCATATTGTTCTGGCGGTGCGTTTGGTTCAATTTTTGATTCTGACAAAACAACATTAAATCTTTCAAAACTTATGACAATCGAAATGGGAACTTTAATGCGACTTTCTGAAAAAGCAGTTGCTCCAGCACTTATGTATATTTTCCGTTATCTTGAAAAACTTTGGACAGTTCCAACAGGAGAAAAACAGCCTCTCACATTTCTTTTTCTTGATGAAGCTTGGCTTTATTTGCAACATCCAATTTTTTCATCATTTATTCAAGAATGGCTAAGGACTTTAAGAAAGAAAAAAGTTTTCTGCATATTTTCAACTCAAGAAGTTGTTGCTGCAAGTAAATCGTCGCTTAAAGAAACTATCGACCAGCAATGTAAAACAAAAATCTACCTTGCCGACGAAAGTGCTCAAAATCCAGCATTGGCTGAAAGTTACAGAGAATTTGGTTTAACAGATTCTGAAATTGAAGCTGTATCGAATGCAACAATGAAACATGATTATTATTTTAAAAATACGCTTGGTTGCAGAATGTTTTCTCTTGATTTAGATGATTTTCAACTGGCACTTATCTCAAGCGACCATGAGATTCTTGACAAGGTTGAAGCGGAATACGGTAAAAACACAACACAAGAACTTGCTTTTGAACTTTTGGATGCAACCGCCAAGAAGTATAAGTACATAGGAAAAAATCCAGATGTTCTTGATTATACAAAATATAAGCGTATGCTTGAAAATTTATAATTATATGAGGTACTTTTTATGAATAAAAAAATTAGAAAACTTATTTTTATAGGACTTTTTTTCTGTACAAGCATAAATATGTTTGCACAAGGAATAGTTGTTACTGCACCTGGAGTATTATGCTTGATCCTTCTAATTGGATAACCGCTCTTGATGAATTATATACATCTTATGATATGGTTAAAAACACAATAACACAAATCGAAAATCAATATACTCAAATTCAACAAGCAATTGATCGTGCTAAAAGTATAGATTGGGACAATATTAGATTTGATGGCGATTTTGATATTCGTAACGATATAAAAGACGCAAACAGACGAGTTAATAAACTTTTAACGCAAGCTCGAACAGTTAAAGATTCTTTAACCCAATCTGTAATTAACGTTGGTGGAGTTCAGTATTCCCTTGCAGATTTATGTGGAGTCGGTGCTGACGGTAAAAATATTTTTACAGCTTTTAATGATACAAAAAATTATATGACAGAATCAATGCAACGAGCAATCAAAGCGTTAGAAGACGAACTGTCGGAAGAACACAAAATTGCTATCTGGCAAAAATATGGAATTTCGCCAAGAAATTATCTTTTTGCTCAACAATCGGCTTCGTTTCTTAAAAATAAAGCACAACAAGCAATCGCAGAAGTAACAGAAAAATCGCTTGAAACAAGATTTAAGGATGTAACAGATACAACTAATGTTATAATAGCAGCGGCGTATTCTTCTTTAGATTCTAATGGCAATCCTACTGAGACATCACTGTCAGAAGCTTCACTGCTACTAACACAACAAACGATTTTTGAATTGCAGAAATTGGGAACTTCAATCGACAAAACTGCTGAGTTAATTGCTTTAGACGCAATTGCTCAAGACGCAGAAAAAGAAGCAAAAGCCGAAGAAGAAAAAGAACAAGAATTAATGGATAAAAGAAGAAGCCAAATTGTTTCACCTCGATTCTTTTTAGATGAATAAAAAAATATTCTGCTCATCATTATCGTCTTTTTCTTGTGATTTTTCTTAAGCTAAAATTCAAGGATTCAATCGCATTTGTGGTATAAATTGCACGTCGAATTTCTTCAGGATAATTGAAAAATTCTGTAAGGTCATTCCAGTTGCACTCTCAAGACGCCTGAAATGTTTTGTTTTGAGCACAACGTTTCGTTTTTTAACAAAGACCTCTATCTTTCGACTTCATAAGAATTATTTTTGCTTAAAGATTTTTTATTTTCAATTTCAAGAAGTTTTTCATAAGAAGTTTGCAATATATATTTTTTACGTCCTTCAAGCATTGTTTTATAAAAATACTTCTGATTTTCAGAAATGTATGGAGTATCATCAATTATTCCTTTTATTTTATCAATATTTATCTTTGGATAAATTTCTTTCAATGCATTATTGCAATCTTTGTTCTTTAATGATGAGATAAAATTATAGTAGTTTATATTTTCTCCATTTTCTTTTATTGCAGAATACGGTCTTTCATATATTCTTACTCTATATTCATTTATATCCGTTAGAACGAGTTTCATAGTTTCTTCATCAGCCGATGGATATAATGAACTTCCACAGTCATATAATGGAGCAAATTTTATTTTATCGGTTTTCTGGTTATATAAAAATCCCCAGTTACCATTGTGTCTGTCCCAATTCCCAATAAGTGCATCACCTATAAAAGTATTCCAAAAAAATTGTTTTAAATCTTTTGAGTTAAAATCATTTTGCTCTTCAAAAGCAGAAAGAATTTCTGAAAGTTCTGTATTATATCCTTCAGTAGGTGTATTTATTGTTTCATTTTTTAAACCTGCAAACGGAATAAGTTGCCAATCTGGACTTGTAAAATCTTTGCAAGCAACAACAATTTTTTCTTTATCCCCTATCTTATATGTTCCGAGTAAAGTTCCTTGAACTGAAAGCCCAATACTTTCAAAAATATGACAAGCAATATATTCTGATATGCAATCATTTTTATAACTTAGAACTTTATTTCTTTTAGAAATTGGAGGAAACTTTAACATATAAAGTTCATTATTATAAATTATTGAGATTTTATTTCCGTTTGCACCTTCATACTTTTTGTGTTTTTTTTTGCAGTTGGTAAAATCTATTTTTTCAGCCATATTTATATTCCTAAAGATATTTATTTCTTAGATAATTTGCTTGTGCTTTTGAAATTTGTTTTCCATTTTCAGCAACATTTATATTGCTTCGTAGACCATCATAATATAAATCAAAGCGGTAATCCTTTTCGCCTGCTTCAATTTTGGCAAGAGATATTTGATATTCGTCAAGAGAATCTTTTAAATATTTTGGCAAACCACTTTCTAAGTATTTATCATTCATATTTTTTATTATAAGACTAAACAAATAACACAATCAAGCAAGAAAAAACCTTGAAAATAAACGCTATTCCCATAAAATTTATTTCTTAGATATTTGCTTAGTATTAAATTTTTTTATTGCATTTTCAGAACAACTTTCAAGGCATTTATTAACATAATCAAGCACTTCCTTTGAACAAGGCTCATTGTATTTTTTCATACATTGATTTATGTAAAATTTATATTCTTTTTTTGACTTTCGGAGCTTATGGAATTTAATCTCGATTGTCAGATGTTCGTTTTGAATATCTGCAGAATAAATCACGCATCTCCTTTTTTAACATCTTCTCCATATCCGCCCACACAGTTATGGTTATAATTTCCTTCTGCTTCCAGGGCTTTTTGTGTTTTCAGCAGGACAAATTCTTCTGGAAGCTTTAAATATTTCAAATGTCATGATTTTACTCTTTGTTTGTAAGATGAATTGCGTACACCGGCTTATTTATTGCAAGGTCGGTGTT
>CAZOTD010000125.1:0-5185 GCA_964582685.1 uncultured Treponema sp.
ATCGTATAGATAATAAAATGAATTATTGAATTTTTAATTTTACATGAACTTATCATGAACTTATTAAGGAAAAAAAATGCTATCTTCACGAATGAAAAATCTTAATCCTTATGTTCCAGGCGAACAACCAAAAGACAGAGATTATATAAAAATTAATGCAAACGAAAATCCTTATCCGCCATCTCCAAAAGTAAAAGAAGCTATAATACAACTTGCTCAAAATCATCTTGAACAACTTGGGCTTTATCCTGATCCTGATTCAATTTTGCTTCACGAAGCAATTGCAGAAATGCTAAATAAAACTGGTGGAGTTCTTTCTCGCTCCTATCTTGAAAATGAAAAAGTAATCCCTTTTGAAAAAGATAAAATTCCATTTACTGTAACACCTGATATGATTTATACTGGAAATAGTAGTGATGAAGTTCTTTCGTTTGTCTTCTGTGCATTTTTTGATTCTGCAAAAAAACTTATTTGCCCAGAACATTCTTACAGTTTTTATCCAGTTTATTGTGATTTTTACGATATTCCGCGACTTCCAGTTGCACTAAAATCAGATTGGACACTTGATGCAGAAAAAATGATTGAACTTGCAAACGAAAACAATTCAAGCACAATTTTTGCAAACCCAAATGCACCGACAAGCCTTAGCCTTTCTCGAGAACAAGTAAAAGTGATGCTCGAAAAATCACCTAAAAATCAAGTTTTTGTAGTTGACGAAGCGTATGTCGATTTTGGTGGAGAAAGCGTGATTCCACTTTTAAAAGATTTTAAAAACTTGATTGTTGTTCGAACTTTTAGCAAAAGTCTGTGCGGTGCTGGAATGCGTTGCGGTTATCTTGTTGCAAATCCAGAACTTGTAAATGCTGTAACAACTGTTAAAAATAGTTTTAACCATTTTCCGCTTGATATTGTAACTCAAACTGCTTGTATTGCTACTTGTCAAGATGTTGCGTATTATGTTGAAACTTCTAAAAAAGTTTGTGCGACACGCGATGATTTTGTCGATTTTCTTAAGAACAATGGTTATGATGTATTAGAGTCAAAAACAAATTTTGTGTTCCTAAAAAAAGATGGACTAGACGGAAAGAAAGCGTACCAAATTATCAAGGAAAATGGAATTCTTGTTCGACGATTTGATACAAAAGGAATTGAAGAATATTTGCGAATTACAATTGGCACTCAAAAACAAATGGAGCAACTTAAAGAAGTTATGAAAAAACTTTAATTGTTCTATTTTTTTATTTTGGAGGAAAAATATGAAATTTTTAGTTATTTCCGATTTACATGGAAATCTTGAAAACCTTGATAAGCTAGATGATATATTTTCAACTGTCGATGGCGTATTTTGTGCTGGAGATTTTGCAGAATGCTTCAAAACAGAAACAGGAATGCCAGTTCTTAAAAAACTTGTTTCAAAACATGAATCAATTTTTTCTGTAATCGGAAATTGCGATGAACCTGAGTTTATCGGTGAACTTGAAAATCAAGATATAAGTGTTCATAAAACGATTGTGTTCTTTGAAGGTTTGGCAATCGCTGGTAGTAGCGGTGCAAGCATATTCACAAAAAAAACTCCAAATGAACGAACAGAAGAAGAACTTTTAAGTGACTTTCAAATTCTTGAAAGTGCTTTAAAAACTTGTGCTGATGAAAATGGACATTGGCAAAATCTTATTCTAATTTCACACAACCCTCCAAAAGCAAAAAAATGTGACAGCCCAGCGTTAGGCATTCACGCTGGAAGCCAAATGTTTACAGATTTTATAAAAGCACATTGCCCATTACTTGTAGTTACGGGACACATTCACGAAGGAATCTCTATCGAAAAAATCGGTGAAACAACAGTAATAAATCCAGGTTCACTTGCACAAGGAAAATACGCCATAGTAGATTTTGAAAAAGATGGGAATAATTGGAAATTAGTAAATGCTGAATTAAAAGAACTTTAATTAAAAGCAAAAAAAGAGAGCGTATTGTTAAAACGCTCTCTTTTTTTGCTTCTTCATAGAAACAAATTAGAAACAAATAATCAAAATTATTTTCTAAAAATGATTAGTCATCTAAATGACCTGCAGAACCGAGAACTTCACGATTTTTGCGAGAGTACATTTTTACAAGTTCATCGCGTGCTGGTTTTAAGTATTGTCGAGGGTCAAAGTCAGAAGGATATTCTGCAAGATGTTGTCTAATTGCCGCAGTCATTGCAAGACGACCATCTGAGTCAATATTAATTTTACATACAGCAGATTTAGCCGCTTTTCTAAGTTGGTCTTCAGGAATTCCTACTGAATCTGGAATTTTTCCGCCATATTTTTCAATAGTGCGAACATATTCTTGAGGAACAGAAGAAGAGCCGTGAAGTACGATAGGGAAACCTGGAATTTTCTTTTCAATTTCTTCAAGTATATCAAATGCCAAAGGTGGAGGATTTAATACTCCATCAGGTCCTCGTGTACATTGTTCTGGAGTGAACTTACAACGACCATGTGATGTTCCAATCGAAATTGCAAGTGAGTCACAACCTGTTTTTGTAACAAAGTCTACAACTTCTTCTGGTTTTGTGTATTTTGACTCTTCTGCAGAAACATCTTCTTCAACGCCTCCAAGCACGCCAAGTTCTGCTTCAACTGTAACATCGTGTGCATGGGCATATTCAACAACTTTTTTTGTCTCAGCAACATTTTCATCATAAGGAAGAGCCGAACCATCAAACATTACAGATGAAAATCCGTTGTCAATACATTCTTTTGCAAGTTCAAAAGAAGGACCATGATCAAGGTGAAGAACAATTTGAGGCTTAAAGTTTTGATAAGAAGGATCATCTTTTGCTTTTGTTGCTGCAAGTTCTTTTGCAAATTCAACTGCCCCTTGTGCCATATAGCGAAGAAGAGTTCCATTTGCATACGCACGTGCACCTTTTGAAACTTGCAAAATTACTGGAGATTTTGTATCAACAGCAGATTGAACAATTGCTTGCATTTGTTCCATGTTATTGAAGTTATATGCAGGAACTGCATATCCGCCTTTAATAGCCTTTGCAAACATTTCTCTTGTGTTTACAAGACCAAGTTCTTTGTAACTTACATTAGCCATAATAACTCCTTTTATAGTAAAATACACTGTGAAATTAAGGAAAGTGTTCCTTATCAAATTCATACTACAATGAAAGTGAGTTTTTTTCAAGTAAAACAAAAATATGTTTGCCAAAAAGCATGTCTAGGCAAAAAGAAAATCTTAAAGTTCAAAAAAACTTCTTCCATATATTTTGACCGTGTTCGTTAGTACTACTTTGCAAAACAAGTGGCATTATTTTGCGTGCCGACTTCATTTTTTTTTATTCTAGATTTGTTGCAATTTTATTTTGAATTTGTGGCGTTTTATGCGATTTTTTCAAGTGTTTTTAGCAAGTAGATAGTGTAGCGGATATTCAAGAAAGACAGTAGTGACAAAATTGCTGCCAAAAGCAAAAATAGGTTTGACAAACAATATACTAAGAAATATAATAAAAGAAACACTATTGTGAATAAATAAATTTCCGATAATAAAAGTATGTAACTGTTTTCTTTTTGCGGAGGCAGTTTATAAAGGAGTTTTAAATGAAAAAGAGCTTAATTCTCTTTACTGGTTTTGCTCTCCTTCTTACTGTTGGAATTCCTGCATTTAGCCAGGCTCCTTCTAGAAGTGTAGAGACTGTAATGATTGATGATTTCGATGGAAACAACGATGCGGTTGATTGGACTTGGAATGTGCAGGCAAGTCGCTTTGTTACAGAAAACTATCCTATCATCAATACTTTTGAAGCAATTCCAAACAGCCTCAGAGTAATAACAAATCCTGATGACACTCACAAGGTACTTGGTGTTAAAACTAAGTTTGATCGTAAGGGTGATAATTGGATAGAAATTTATCCTGAAAAAGATGGAAAACCTTATGAAATTCCATTCAAGGGGAATGTAAAATCTTTGGACTTTTGGGTATGGGGTGCTCATTATCTTTATTTCCTTGACATTCTTGTTCGTGATGCTGATGGTCGTATTCATATTATTCATGCAGGAAATCTTGCATTTGACGGTTGGAAAAATGTAATTGTGGATATTCCTTCATATATCAGACAAAGTTCTCGTCTTCGTTCTGTTTCTGGAAATATGTCATTTGTTGCATTTAGAATTACAACTGACCCAGCAGAATATGTTGATGATTATGTTGTTTATTTTGACCATTTTAAATATTCAACAAGTGCACTTGCATATATTTTTGATGGTTATGAACTTCAAAAAGCTGACTTCGGTGATAATAACGAAGAAAATACAGCGGGGGATGAACGATAATGAAAAAAATTCTTATTACAACTGCAGCGTTTCTTTGTGCTGCAAGCATGATTTTTGCTCAGTCAAGAAGTCTAGCAGAGCCTAATGCAGATGATGTTGGAACAGATTCTGCTGCCCGAGCTTTAAGAGAAGTTTCAATTGATAAATTTGAACGCGATGGTTCTTGGAATGTTCATATTTCTCCAGATGTTGGAGTTATTACTGCTCGTCTTTTTGAAGGAAGTCCAGCAGCTAAAGAAACACTAGAAGAAGACGAAGGGAACGAAGATCTTGACACACATGTTCTTGGTGTTAAAGCAGAATTCTTCCGTCGTGGAATAAACTCAATTTATATTACAGCAGTTCGCCCTCTTCCTGTAGAAGGAATAACAAAGACTATTTCTGTTTGGGTTGCTGGTCGTAATGCAAACCATGATATTTATGTACTTGTTCAAGATTATTATGGTCATGACTATGAATTGTATCTTGGAAATCTTGGTTTTAGTGGTTGGAAGCAAATGACAGTTGCTGTTCCTCCAAGCCCAGATGGCGAACATGGTATTGTGCAATCAAGCCCTTACTATGGAGATAGACCTGGACTTCGTATTGTAGGATTTAGAATTGACTGTAATCCAATTCTTGCTCGTGGTACATATTATGTTTACTTTGATGATTTGCGTGTTATAACAGATTTGTTTGAATTGCAAAATCGTGATGAAGACGATATGCCAGACAACTGGTAGTATTAATACTTAACAACAAAAGCGAGGCACAATGTCTCGCTTTTGTTGTTTTAAATCTTTTTAAATCTATAGATTTGTATAATTTTTGTGTTGTATTTCCTTTTTTCTCGTCGCTGGATTTCGTTAATTATTCCC
>CAZOTD010000126.1:0-5169 GCA_964582685.1 uncultured Treponema sp.
TACAACACTCTTTAAAAAATAACACAATCAATTCTCAGAAAAAGTTTAATTAACGACTCCACCCAGATCAAAAATAAAAAGCATGATTAAAATTATATATTTTTAAAACGATTTATGCTATAACTTTTTTATGGACGACAAACTAGAAAATCAAAAAACGCTTTTTGCAAATAGACTAAAACGTAAACATAAAGAATTAAAAAAATGGGCACGAAAAAATAAAATTTCATGTTATCGAATTTATGACAAAGACATTCCAGAAATTCCTTTATGTCTTGATATTTATGAATTTCTTCCTTCTTCAATTAAAAATAAAACACAAGCAGCACTTTACCTTGATTCAATTGAAAAACGCATTATCGAAAATGATATTTCAGTTCACGAGGAACTTGCTTTAAATACTTACGCAGTTCTCTACCTTTATGAACGTCCCTATAAAAAAGATGAACATAAGGAAGAAGAATGGTTTTTACAAATGGCACAAACTGCAAGTAAGACTTTGAACATTCCACTTTCTAACATCGTAAAAAAACAACGTAAAAGGCAAAAAGGTTTATCACAATACGAAAAAGAAGAAAATGAAAATTTCAAATTTTTAATACAAGGTTTAACTCAAGAATCAAATGAACTTTTTTATATTGATTTGACTTCATATCTTGATACAGGATTGTTTTTCGACCACAGAATTCTTCGTTCAACTATTCGAGAAATTTCAAATCAAAAATCAGTATTAAATCTTTTTTGCTATACGGGAAGTTTTTCAGTTTATGCAGCAGAAGGTGGCGCAAAAAAAGTTGAATCTGTTGACTTGAGCAATACATATCTTACAACTGCAAAAGCGAATATGGAATTAAATGGTTTTACAGACAAAAATTCCTATATTTATACAAGAATGGATTGCATTGATTTTTTAAAAGATAAAGCAATTAAAGCAAAAACAAATCAACTTGCACAAGAAGAATATTACGATATTATAATTTTAGATCCTCCTACTTTTAGTAATAGCAAAAATACATATAATATTTTAGACTTAAATCGTGATTGGCAGCAACTTGTAAAAGACTGTTTGAATATTCTTTCACCGGGAGGAATTCTATATTTTTCAACAAATAGTACAAAATTGAAATTTGATAAAACTAAAATTCCGCAAGCAACAATTTCTAACAAGGTAATTCAAGTTACTGACATTACGCAAGAAAGCATTCCAAAAGATTTTGCAGGAACAAAATGCCATAAACTCTGGGAATTTAAAATTGCAAAGTGATTTTAAAATTTCAAATAAAAAAGAAAGACAAATTCGATAAGATATGTTATTGCAAATCAATTTGTACTATGATAAATTGTTTTCTCTATGACAACCGCATTAGATTTAGAAACATTAAAAAAAGAACTCAATCCAGAACAATATCGAGCAGTGACAACAATTGAAGGTCCAATTCTCATAATTGCAGGTGCTGGAAGCGGAAAAACGCGTGTTATAACATACAGAATTGCATATATGCTTGATCAAGGAATTGCACAAAGTCAGATTTTAGCACTTACTTTTACAAACAAAGCAGCTAAAGAAATGGAAGAGCGCATTAAAGACTTAACTGGAAAAAAACTACAAAATTTAACTGTTTCAACTTTTCACGCTTTTGGAGTAAAAATATTAAGACAAGAAATTTCAGCACTTGGTTGGAGAGAAAATTTTTCAATTTATGACGAAACTGACAGAAATGCACTTATAAAAGAAACTGGTCGCGAACTTGGATTTACTTCCGATGTACTTGATGTTTATAAAATCGGAAATCTATTCTCAAATATTAAATGTGGAAGAAAAAATTGGGAAAATGCAAACGATATGTATAAACAATTGTACGAAAATTATCAGGCAGGACTTAAACTTTACAATGCAGTAGATTTTGACGATTTGATTGTTCTTCCTATTAAGTTATTCAAGGAATTTCCCTCAATACTTGAAAAATATAAAAGTCGATATAAATATATTATGGTTGATGAATTTCAAGATACAAGTCATCAACAATACGAATTAATGTATTTATTGGCAGATAAAAATGTTGCAGTTGTTGGAGATGACGATCAATCAATTTATAGTTGGCGCGGCGCAGATTATCAAAACATAATTAATTTTGAAAAAGATTTTAATGGAATGAAAGAAATCCGTCTTGAGCAAAATTATCGCTCAACAGAAACAATTCTTGCTGCCGCAAACGGTGTAATTTCTCATAACACAAATCGCAAAGATAAAAAACTTTGGAGCAAAAATACTTCAGGGAAACCAATTGAAATATTTATGCCAGAAACTGAAATCGATGAAGCAAGTTTTATTGCAGAAAGTATTCAAGGAATTGCAATGGAAGAAAAGCTTAAATACGATCAGTTTGGCGTTTTAATGAGAGCAAATACTCAAAGCCGACCGATAGAAGAAGCATTTCTTGAAGCAAACATTCCGTACACAATGTCAGGAGGAACAAGTTTTTTTCAGCGAAAAGAAATTAAAGACATAATTAGTTATCTTCGTGTTATTGCAAATCATGATGATGATGTAAATTTAATTCGCATTATAAATGTTCCTCGTCGCGGAATTGGACGAACAACTCTTGAAATTCTTAACGAATATGCACTTTCAAATCATTGTACGCTATGGACTTCAATTACAGATTTAATAAAAATGCCTGATTCACCTTTAAGCGAAAAAACGAAAACTGATTTAAACACATTTTTAAATCTAATCGAAAGCAATTCGTCTATGATTAGTGGACGTTCTCTTTCTAAAAAAGTTCGCGCACTTGTGGAAGAAATTAATTACTGGGATTATTTAATCTCTGATAATCCAAAGAGCGAAAAAGCTGCTCGTTTTAAGTATTTAAATATAGAAAGTTTAATTCATTCAATCGAAACTTGGGAAAATAATCCAGATAATTTTGATACAAATCTTTATAACTATCTTAATAGAATTACACTTTTAAGTCGCGACGATGGTGATGATGAAAACGATAAAGGAAAAGTAAATCTTATGACAATTCACGCATCAAAAGGACTTGAGTTTCCAGTTGTTTTTATTGCTGGCGTTGAAGATGGACTTATTCCACATGCACGAAGTCTTGAAGAAAATGATGGAAATGTTGAAGAAGAGCGTAGACTTTTTTATGTTGCAATTACTCGCGCACGTGACAAACTTTTTATAAGTTCATGTCAAAAGCGGAGAAAAATGCAATCAATAATAGACTGCACTCCATCACGCTTTCTTGACGAAATTCCAGCAAGTCTTGTTGAATATCACGAACCAGCTCAAATTGTATCAGACGAAAAAGCACTTGACATTATTGCGAATATGAAAAAGATGTTTAACTCTGGAAATCTTCCTTGATACACAGAATACTTTATAAAATCTTTATTACACATTGTGTGCAAATAAAAACTCAAAAAATTCGTCCTAAAACCATTATTGTAAAGTTTTCAAATCCAACAGATAAAAAATTAATATCTGATTTTTTTGTTTGTTCCCTCGTAATATTTATTTCGAAGTTCCATAATTGAGGAATCTGTTCTGTAATCATCAAACGACATCATTCTATCAATTACACCATTTGGTGTAATTTCAATAATGCGATTTGCAATCGATTGAACGAATTCATGATCATGTGATGTAAAAAGAATTACGCCCGGGAAAGCAGTAAGAGCTTCGTTTAAGCTTTGAATTGCTTCCAAATCAAGATGGTTCGTCGGATCATCGAGAATAAGAACATTTGCCCCAGAAAGTTGAAGTTTAGAAAGCATACAACGAACCTTTTCGCCACCAGAAAGAACTTTAACAGGTTTTAAAGCTTCATCACCAGAAAACAACATTCTTCCAAGAAATCCCCGAACATAAGAATCATCTTGATCTGGAGAATATTGTCTAAGCCAATCTGTAATATTGTAATCGTTATCAAAATACGAAGCATTATCACGAGGAAGATATGCTTGCGAAGTTGTCTGTCCCCAGAAATATTCACCAGAGTCTGCTTTTTTTGTTCCAGTGATAACATCAAATAGTGCAGAAATCGAATTGTGTTCTATTCCAACAAAAGCAATTTTATCAGTTCTATTTACAAAAAGGTCGAAGTCTTTGAGTAATTGAATTCCATCTTCTGAATAATTAAGTTTTTTAACTTCAAGAACATTATTACCAATTTCACGCTCTGGCTTAAAATGTACATAAGGGAATTTTCGGCTTGTAATAGGAAGTTCTTCAAGTGCAAGTTTATCATAAATTTTCTTTCGACTTGTAGCTTGTTTTGATTTAGCAGCATTTGATGCAAATCGTTGAATAAATTCTTTCAAATCAGCCATCTTTTCTTCACGCTTTTTAGCTTGATCTTTTGCCTGCCGCTGCATAATTTGACTCATCTGATACCAAAAGTCATAATTTCCAGTGAATTGTGAAATTTTACCATAATCGATATCGCAAATATAAGTACATACTGCATTAAGAAAGTGTCTATCATGAGAAACAACAATTACAGTATTAGGGAAATCAATCAAAAAATCTTCAAGCCAAGAAATAGACTCAAGATCAAGACCGTTTGTAGGTTCGTCAAGAAGAAGAATATCAGGATTGCCAAACAATGCTTGAGCAAGAAGAACGCGCACTTTTTGCGATTCATCAAGTTCGCTCATCATTTTGTCATGATATTCTTCTTCAAGGCCAAGTCCAGAAAGCATTTGTTCAATTTGATTTTCGGATTCCCAGCCACCAAGTTCTGAAAATTCGCTTTCAAGTTCAGAAGCTTTAATTCCATCTTCTTCTGTAAAATCTGTTTTTTCATAAATTGCCTCTCGCGCTTTTGCACATTCATACAATTTTGGAAAACCCATCATCACTGTGTCTTTTACAGAATATTCATCGTATGCAAAGTGATCTTGTTTGAGAACTGCAATTCGTTGACCTTGAGTAATCGTAATTGTTCCCGAATCGTGTTCAAGTTCACCAGAAAGAACTTTTAAAAAAGTAGATTTTCCAGCACCGTTTGCACCAATTATTCCGTAACAATTTCCACTTGTAAATTTTAAATTAACATCTTTAAAAAGTGGTTTTTCGCTAAATCGTAAACTAACATCACTTACTGTAATCATGATTTGTCCTTTTTAGAAAAAAATCTTTTAATTCGAACGAACAATCCT
>CAZOTD010000127.1:0-5112 GCA_964582685.1 uncultured Treponema sp.
AAATAAATCGGCAAACAAAAAATTAAAACATTCAAAACTGGAATAAATAAAATTTTTTGCCAAGCAGGAATTTTATGTAAAAATGAATTTCCTTTTTTATATGAAAAAAATGTTATTTTTTTTGAACTTTTACTTTTCATTTTTTTTAATCTACCAAACTAAATCTTTTATTTTTGAATACGACACAAATGGATTTCGAATATTCCATTGTTCAAGATTTTGTTTTACTGCATCAGAAGGTTTTCCGTCAAAAACTTTTTCTCCTCTAAAAAGAACAACAAACTGCTTGGCAAGCCCAAGACATTTTTCAATTTCGTGCGTTAAAATAATTATAGTTTTTCCTTGTTTTTTTAATGAACGAATAAGTTCGTTGACTTGTTTAACGCCGCCAAAATCGAGATTTGCATAAGGCTCATCCATAACAATTATCGACAAATCCATTGCTATCATACAAGCAACTGCAAGGCGGCGTTTTTCTCCGCCAGATAAAAATCTTGCTGGAAAATTTGCTTTTTTAGATAATCCTGTTTTTTCAAGCGAATCTTGAACAGTTTGAATAATTCGCTCTTTTTTCCAACCAAGATTTTTTGGACCAAACGCAATATCTTCTTGAGGAGTTTCGCCCAAGATTTGAGTTTCGGCTTCTTGAAAAATAATTCCTACACGACTAGAACATTCGACGCTCCCAGAATCTGCGTCTTCAAGTCCAGCGATAATTGACATCAAAACACTTTTGCCAGAACCATTTTCGCCACCAATTACAACACAAGAATTATCTTGAATTTCAAGATTTACATTTTTGAGTGCATAAATAATTTTGTCAGAAGTTTCAAACGATTTGTTAACATTGCAAACTTTAATCATATTTTTTCGGAATTTTGATTTTCAATTTTTTTTGTGTCGGAATACAAGTATTGTGCAACAATTGGTCTGATAGCAAGTGCAACTGGAATACAAACCACAATTTTAATTGCATCGCCTGGTAAAAAAGGAATTACACACGCTTTCATTGCATAAGAAAATGCACAAGTACCTTCTGGAATTTTATTCGCAATTTTTGCCCAATGTGCAAAATGAATAATTCCAGGAATATACAATACTATCATTCCTGCAAGAATTCCTAAACTCACTCGAATAAAATTGATTGCATAAATCTTGTTTTCTTTTTTTTCCAAATTATTGCTTTTTAGAACACGCGGACGACCAGCAATTAAACCTGCAACTAAAGCGCCCAAAACATATCCTAGCAAAAATCCACCTGTAGGTCCTACCCAAATTCCGATTCCACTTGTGCCTCCAGAATAGACAGGAAGTCCAATTAATCCAGAAATAAGCCACAATGCACAAGGTGCGCAAGACAAAAATCCTCCAAGAATGCTGCCAGTTAAAACACAAATTGCATTTTGTAAAACAATCGGAACTGGCCCAAAAGGAATTCTAAAAAAACAACTAATACAAATTATCGCACAAAACAATGCAACAAACGAAACTTTTAAAAGGGCTTTATTTTTCATTTATTTTTTCCTTGATAAATAATTTAACATATTGTAAACTTAATTTCAACTAATCGGTTTACAATATTTGAAGTTTTGCCTCAATTGCGTTTTTCATCTTTGTAAAATTATCTTGTAAAAATAAAATTTTCCTTTGACAATTTTTAATTTTTTTTTTATTCTGAATTTAATTTGAAAAAGCAACTGCCTAAAATAGCGAAAGCTTTTATCTTTTTAAGTTTACGTTACAAACTTTTTATAGGAGAATAAGTATGGAATTAATACCAAGTTTCCAAGTGGATCATATTAAACTCTTGCCAGGAATTTATGAATCAAGAGTTGACGCTATTGGCGACCAATTCATTACAACTTTTGACATTCGCATGAAAAAGCCAAATCTTGAACCAAGCCTACATGGAAATGCAATTCATACGATTGAACATCTTGCTGCAACTTTTTTGCGAAACGATAAAGAATGGAAAGACAAAATTGTTTACTGGGGACCAATGGGTTGTCTTACAGGTTGTTACTTAATTGTAAAAGGTCGCCCAACGCCTCAAGAAATTCTACCTTTAATAATTCGCACATTTGAATTTTGTGCAAACTTTGAAGGCGAAGTTCCAGGTGCAAAACCAGATGAATGTGGAAATTATCTTTTTCAAGATCTTCCAACAGCAAAATGGGAATCTAAAAAATATCTTGAGATATTAAAAAACAATCCTTGCTTTGAATATCCAAAAAAATCAGAATAAAATTCTAAACACAAAACTTTAACTAAAACTCAATTTTATCAACTTAAAAGTTTGTCGCTAACTTCGCCATTCATACTAAATTTTTTGAGCAAATCATCAACTGTAAGATTTTTCTTTTCGTCGCCCCGAACATCATAAATAATTTTTCCGTCCATCATCATAATAAGGCGATTACCAAAACGAATTGCGTCTTTCATATTATGAGTTACCATAAAAGTTGTAAGACTATCTTGTGTTACAAATTCTTCTGTAAGTTGAAGAACTTTGCTTGCCGTTTTTGGATCAAGGGCTGCTGTATGTTCGTCAAGTAAAAGAACTTGTGGTTTTTGTAAACATGACATTAAAAGAGTAAGTGCTTGTCGTTGTCCTCCAGAAAGCAAACCGACTTTTGCTTGCATTCTGTTTTCAAGACCAAGATCAAGAAGAGCTAATTTTTCGCGATAGAAATTGCGTTCTGAATTTTTAATGTACCAAGCAAGTCCACGATTTTTTCCGCGACGATATGCCATTGCAAGATTTTCTTCTATGCTCATATTTGCCGCAGTTCCCATCATCGGATCTTGAAAAACACGTCCAAGATATTTTGCACGAATATATTCTGGCTTCTCTGTAAGATTTAAATCGTTAAGGACAATCGAACCTGAATCTGTATAATGAACACCTGCAATTAAATTCAAAAGAGTTGATTTTCCAGCACCGTTGCCGCCGATTACTGTTACAAAATCTCCGTCTTCAAGTGTGAGATTAATTCCACGAAGTGCTTTTTTTTCTGTAATTGTTCCAGGATTGAATGTTTTTGTAATATTTGTAAGTTTTAGCATTTTTCACTTCTCCCGAACTAGTTATTTCCGTGTTTATATTTGTCATCGGCATGTCGTGTATCTACTTCATTTGCTGGTGCTTTATAAGAATGTTTTTTCATATTTATATTCCGTTTTATAACAGGAATTGAAAGTGAGATTGCAACAACCAACGCAGTTAAAAGTTTTAAATCGGAAGATTTTAGTCCCATTTGAAGAACTGCAGCAATAACAATTCGATAAATAATTGAACCTAGCACTACAGAAATAAGCGTCCACCAAAAACCAAAATGCGAACCAAAAATTACTTCTCCGATAATAATTGAAGCAAGACCAACAACAATTGTTCCCGTTCCCATTCCAACATCGGCATAACCTTGACTTTGTGCAACAAGTGCTCCAGACATTGCAACCATTCCATTTGAAATCATAAGACCAGCAATTTTTGTATTATCAGTATTAACTCCGAGTGCACGAACCATGTGTTCGTTACTTCCGGTTGCACGAATTGCGCTCCCATATTCAGTTCCTAAAAACCAATACATCACACCAATTACAATTGCAATCACAATCAAACCGATTAAAAGCGATGCTGTTGTTGTGGAAATTGTGTTTCCTGTCAAATTTCGCAATTTAGACATCATTGTTGGATTGCCAAGAAGTGGCGTATTTGCTCTTCCCATAATTCTGATATTAATCGAATAAAGGGCGATTTGAGTAAGAATACTTGCAAGCAAAATATTTATTTTGAGTTTTGTATTCATAAATCCGGTAACAAATCCACACGCAGCCCCCAAAATAAAAACACACACAAGTGTTTCTGCAGGACGCACTCCGTTTACGATGAGAACTGCAGAAAGTGCACCTCCAGCGGCAAAACTTCCGTCTACTGTCATATCAGCAACATTAAGAATTCTAAAAGTAAGATAAACTCCCAAAGTCATTAATCCCCAAAGGATTCCTTGAGAAACCGCTCCTTCAATCGCATACAAAATTGCCATTTATTACTCCAAATTTAAAAAACGGTTCATGTAACAATGTTGTTACAATTTGAACCGCTTAGAATTTTTAACTAAAGATTTTCTGGAATTTGAATTCCAAGTTTTGCGGCTGTATCAAGATTCACTTTTAAGTCGCATTTATCAAGATATTGAATTGGCATATCGGCTGGTTTTTTTCCGTCACGAAGAATTTCTACAGCCATTTTTGCAGTCTGTTTTCCAAGTTCATAGTAATTAATTCCATAAGTTGCAAGACCGCCAGCGTTAACCATTCCTTGTTCTCCACAAATTGTTGGAATTTTATTTTCTGTTGCAATTTGTGCAACGAGCGACATTCCGGCAGCAATCATATTATCAGTTGGAGAATAAATTGCATCAACTTTTCCACAAAGACTTTGAACAACTTGCTGAATTTCATTTGAATTAGAAACAGTTGCTTCAACATATTTTAAACCAAGTTCATCACATTCTTTTTCTGCAAGAGCAATTTGAAAGTATGAATTCTGTTCACTTGAACAAAACAACATTCCGACAGTTTTTACATCTGGAACAAGTTTTTTAAGAAGTTGAATTTGTGCAGCACAAGGAGTTAAATCCGAAGTTCCAGAAACATTTCCGCCTGGCGCAGAATTTGAAGCGACAAGTTTTGCAGATTCTGGATCAGTTACAGAAGAAACAAGAATTGGAATATCTTGTGTAAGATTTGCAACTGCTTGAGCAGCAGGAGTTGCAATTGCAAAAATTAAATCATCACGATCGTTTATTAATTTTTCTGCAATTGTTACGCAGTTTGCTTGTTCGCCTTGAGCGTTCTGATAATCGATTTTAATATTTTCGCCATCAATGTAACCGGCTTCTGCAAGTCCGTCAACAAAACCTTGATAGTTAGCATCAAGGGCTGAATGTTCAACAAGTTGAATAACACCAATTTTAATAACTTTGTCTTTTTTTTCGCCACAACTTGTAAAAGAAAATGCAACAAGGGCTGACATCATTATTCCGAGAATTGACTTTTTCATTACAAACCTCCAATGAAAAAATAATTTCATATATTATAATTTTGAAT
>CAZOTD010000128.1:0-5112 GCA_964582685.1 uncultured Treponema sp.
GAGGTGCGCGAGCAACTCCTTTTTTTGCGTTATCACTTTTCATAAAAACCTCTAAAAAATATTTTTTTATTTTATAAAAATTATTCCTACAATTCAATTGTTCCAAGCACGATTTCTTCTTCCGATTCTTTTGGAACATTATTTTTTTGTCGTTGGGATTTTTGAGTCTTCCAAGTTTTTGATTTTTCGCCTTTTATGTCGTCAACTGAATTTATATCTTGAAAAGATTTTGATTTTTGCTTTGAAGTTTCTCGTACGTTTTTTGCTTTTGGCGCAACAAGAAATCCAAACATACTTCCACACAAACCGCCAGCAATATGAGCAAGAATGCTGACATTTGATTTTTTATCACTAAGAAAAATTTCTGAACCAAGATAAATTATAAAAATAAGAATAAACGAAAGTGGAATTTCATTTTTTGAAATGCTCGTAAACGAAGAAAGAATTATGAGCATAAACGCAACACCACTTGCACCAAGCAAACTAGAAGGAATAAGACACACATTTAGCACGCCAGTTACAAATGCAGTTACAAAAATCATAAGGCAAATCATTGCAGAACCATAACGCTCTTCAAGTAGTGGTCCAATCAAAAGAATATAAATCAAATTCCCAGCAAGATGATTCCAATCTGTGTGACCAAAAATATGTGTAAAAAGTCGAATATAATCTAACACAGATTTAAAATTAAAAGGTTCGGCAGATTTAAAATTTCCAGGAACTGTAAAAAATTTTGCAATCAAATTCAAACTTTTAAAACTTTTATCAAGAATCAAAATTACAGTACAAAGAATACAATATGAAAGAATTACAGGTGAATTAAAACTAATGCGGAGTTTTATTTTTTTTGCCATAGTTCTATTTTATTACGCAGACTAACTCATTGCAAGTATTTTTGAAATACACTAAAATCATAAACTATGAACGCTATTATTACAGTTGTTGGCTCAGATAAAGTTGGGATTATTGCAAAAATAACAACATTTCTTGCAGAACATTCTATCAATGTCGTAGACATTTCTCAGACAATTCTTTCTGGAAATTTTGTAATGATGATGATGGTAAATCTTGAATCATCAGATATTACAATTGAACAACTCAGAGATGAGATGAATAAAACAGGAACTGATATGGGTGTTGAAATCAACATCATGAATGAAAAAGTTTTTAGTGCAATGCATCGAGTATAATCTTTAAAAATTATTTACAATTTTTTCTAAATCAACTGAATCACAATCTTGTGTAACATCAAATTCTTTTCCATAGCGAAGATAAAACAAGAAACATTTTATTTTAGATTTTTCGATATTTAACATTTTTGCGATTGCATCACGATAGCAAGCCATTTGCCCAAAATAAATTTTCGGTTCAATATTACGATTAGTTTTATAATCAACAATAACATAATCAGAATTTTTATTTTCAAACACAAGGTCAATTTGTCCATTTACAATTTTTTTAGCAATTCGGCTTTTAAAAGAAAATTCGCTTTCACAAAATCTATTTTCTTCTAACGCAGAGATAGCCGCTTTTCCGATTTCTGATTTGAGGAAACTGTTTTTCATTTGTAAACAATTTTTTTCAAGTTCTGCAAGTTTATGTTTGTCGCCATGTAATCCTGTTATTTCTTGATTGTACAAAATCATAGGTAATTTTTTTATTGCACATTCTATGTAAGCGTGAACAATTGTACCAAAATTTGCGTATGTAAATTCCGGCTCTAAATTTTCTGATTGTGCAGAAAATTTTACAAGCTCATCAATTTGATAAAATGGAATTACTTTATCAACAACAATTTCTTTTTTACTTGCATTTAAAGTTTCTTCATCTTCAATATAAAGTTGACTTGGCGAAATATAAAAATTTTCTGATTCTTGTTTTTCGATTACAGATGCAACATCATATAATGGTTTTACTTTTTCTATAATTGCGTCTTTTGAAAAATATACTTTTTTTTCAAAATCTTTTTTTCTCGGTTCAATCGTTTCAAAAGTAAATGGTGAATTAAGTTGCTTTTGAGATTTTATTGCGTATATTAAATTTTCTTGTCCAAGAGTTTTTGATTCAATATCTTGATGTTCTGAATTTTGCAATTGGGAATCTTTTTGATTCTTTTTTACAGATTCGAGTTTTTCAACTTGTCTTGAAATTGCGGGCATCAAAATATCAAGAATTGTTTCAGCTTTATTACCACTTTTTGGCGTAAAATCAGTTTCCCCAATTTTTGAAAAATTCGTAGCACCTATAATAAAAAGTCTTTGTTCAGCACGAGTTAACGCAACATAAGTTAGTCGTCGAAGTTCTGCACATATCATTTGTTTTTCTGTTTCAAGTTGTTTGTCATAAAAACAATTTTGCTTTATGTCAGTCACAGGACTTTGAGGAGTATTAATTGTAATTCCATATTCCTTAGAATAATATGAAATAGCAGAATTACTTTCTCGCTTTCCCCTATTTCCAACTGAACAAACAAATACGACTTTAAACTCAAGTCCTTTACTTTTATGAATAGACATAATATGTACGCCATCAGACACTTCAAGTGGAATTTCAAGTCCATCAAGTTTTTCTTTTTCTGATTGATAACCATCAAGTGAATCTACAAATTCAGCAAGCCCAATATTATCAAGATCAGCTTGTCGTGCAAGTTCAAACAAACGATCATAAGAAGTCGCATACATAAAAACAGTTTTATTCCACAGAGTTTCATAGCGATAACCAGTTTCATACCAAAGCCAAGAAATTATTTTTGCAAGTGGTTCATGTTTTACAAGTTCCTTGAGCGTATAATAAATTTTTTGACAATTTAAATAACGCGTCATTGATGAATCAGACAAAATATTTTGCAACGATTGTTCAAAAAAATTTTTATTATTATCAACAACGGCAAGAACAATTTTTGCTTCTTCATCACAAAGATTTACAAACGGAGAACGAAGAATATTTGCAAATGAAAGTTTATCTTTAGGATAAGCAGTCAAACGCAAAAACGACATAATATCATTAACAGGACCGTCAGCGAAAAAACCTTTTACTGTTTCTGAAACAAATGGAATTCCATTGTTAAGAAAAGTTTTTTCAAAAATTGGAAGAGATGTATAACTTCTAAAAAGAATTGCAATGTCCGATGGAGAATATTTTTCTACATTGTGTTTTTTGGATTTTCCATTTTCGCCATTGTATTTCCCAGAAATTAAATCTTTAATTTTTAAAGCAACCCAAGTTGCTTGTGCACTTTCTGTATCAAGATAAGAATCATCAAGTTTTGTTTCTGAATTATATAATGCAACATGAACGTGCGGTTCAAAAATTTCATTTTCTTCATATCCATTTAGTTCATCAAGTTTATGAAACGGAATTTCAACTTTATGATAAATCGCTTCATAATCAGGAATATTTTCACCACATTTTTGCATTTTTTCTACATCGTCTTGTGTATAAAAAACGCAAGGATAAAGAGAAGATTCTTGTTCAACAGGAGGGAATTCGTGTCCGCCAAAAATTGAATTGAATGCTGCAATTAAAGATGGATGAGAGCGATAATTTGTTTTAAGTTCTAAATTTCCATTTTTAAAATTATTTGCAAGACCACGAAAAACACTTACATCTGCACTGCGAAATTTATAAATACTTTGTTTTTCATCTCCGACAAAAAAAAGTTTTCCTTTTTCCAAATCTTCAACCAAAGGAATTGACTTTTCTTTTCGTTCTTTTTTTTCTGCAACAAGAAAAAGCAAATCACGTTGCAATGAATTATTATCTTGAAATTCATCAATCATAATATAACGATATTTTTCCTTTTCTTGCTGACGAATTTCTGGATATTCAATAAGAATTTTTAATGCAAGGTCTGCAACATCTTTGTAAGAAAGAATTGCCAAATTGCGTTTTGTATTATTTACAAGTTCCTGAAATTCTTCAAGCAAAGGAATTAACGAATTAACAAACTGCGTTCCATAAACATAATTTTCAAGAGAACAAAGCGACTTGATTTGTTCTCGCAATTCATTGTGAACGTCTTTAATTTCAGATGCAACGGAACTTTGCCTTATTGCACAAATGTTTTTTAAATACGAAATATATTTATTGCGCTCAGGTGAATTAGGTAAACTAAAATCAAGCGCAGGGATTTCTGGCATTTGTTTAGAAAGTTCGAGTTCCAAACCAGAAATATATTTTGATGTTTTATTTCCATCATAAGAATCAATCAAATTCTGAATATCTTGGATAAGTTCTTTGATTTTATTTGTAACAGAAATCCAAGTTTTATTTACAAACTCATATTGCTTTTTTAATGTTTCATCAAAATCTATTTTCTTTACGATACTTCCTGCATTATTGATTGTGTCAACAAAAAGTTGTTTTGCAATTTGCGAAAAATCTTTTGTTTCAACAAGTGCTTTAATCGCCAAATTATCTCGATATTGAAGAATAAATGGAACGGCAAGATTTTCTGCACATTTTGTAGTTTGAACATCATCGATTGCAAAATCAGGACTTATTCCATAAAACCGACAACCTTCCCTTGCAATAGAAGCACAATAACTATCAATAGTTTTAATATTCGCTTTAAAAAAATCTTTTGCCTTTTCTGGTAAGACAGAAGAAAGTTGAGCGTAAATACGACTATTCATTTCAACGGTGGCTTTTTTTGTAAAAGTCAGAGTAAGAATTTGGTCGACGCCACAATCTCTATCTTTTAAAAGCAATTCGGTAAAACGACTTGCAAGAACTTTTGTTTTTCCCGAACCGGCACCAGCACTTACAACTGAATTTATTTTTATTTGAACTGCTTTTTTTTGTGCATCATCAAGTTCTTGTTTTTTTTCTTGTTCAATTTGATTCATAAATTTTTCCTGCTCATTCAACCGATTGACTTACTGTAAAAGTTTTTCTGCAAACACTTTTGTAAATACAAGAAACGCAATCAGAATTATCAAAATCAAGAATTTCTAAAGAAAAATTTTGCTTGCGAATATATTGTGCAAATTTTCTTGCATTTTCAATGCACACTTTTTTAGTTTCGTCAAATGCTGCATTATTTTCTTCTTCAATTTACTTTTTAGAAATTTCAATCCTAGAATATAAAAGTTTAAGCGCACAATCTTTCAA
>CAZOTD010000129.1:0-5045 GCA_964582685.1 uncultured Treponema sp.
CTGTAAACTTGTTATTTTTATTTTGGAGAAGAAAAATGAAAAGAAAAAAAATAATCTTAATTTTAACAATTATTTTTTTAGCAAATACTTTTTTTGCAACAGAGCATTTTGTAAAAGGCAAAATGTATGATATTACCGCAACTTATGATGATACTTCTTATCCTGGAGAAGCATTTTTTGTGCGACTTACTGTTGAATCAAACAAAATAGATAAAAAATTAGATATAAAAGCAACAGCACAATTATTTGGAGAAAAGTCAATAATTAAAGAAGACTTTTATTACATACAATCAAAAACAAATCGAAAAAATGTAACAGAACTTCTTGTAGGTTTACCAATGTGGTCTTGGCAAACATCATGCCCTACTGCAAACATAAAAATAACTTATTCTATTAATGGTGAGGAAGAAAATTCATTTGATTTACCTGTTGTGATTGCACCAAAAGAATATCCCCATGAAGAAATTCATTTAAACTCAGAACTTTCTGATCTTATTGGAACTCCTTCCTCAGAAAAAAAAGAACAATCAAGAATTTTAAATGAACTTCTTGCAACTGTAAACCCCGAAGGTGTTTATGAATACACAAGTTTTATTCGTCCAACAACGGGAACAAGAATAACTTCAAAATTTGGTCAATCAAGAACATTTATTTATAGCAACGGGAAAAAATCCCCAAGTTATCATGCTGGAATTGATTTTGGAGTTCCAACTGGAACAGAAGTTTTTGCATGTGGAGACGGAAAAGTTGTTATGTCTCGTTGGCGTATTGTTACTGGTTACAGTGTAATTATTGAACATCTTCCAGGTTTATATAGCATTTATTACCATTTAAGCGAACTAAAATGTCAAGAAGGTGATATTGTAAAAAAAGGCAATTTGATAGCTCTTTCTGGTGCAACTGGACTTGCGACAGGTCCGCATCTTCACTGGGAAGTTCGTATGAATTCTATATGTCTTGAGCCAGATTCACTTGTAAAGAATTACGGCTATCAACCAACTGAAAGCAGACAAAAATAATCAAGAAAATAAAATCTACTTTAGCATATCAAGAAATTGTTGTTCATTTATAATTGTAATTCCAAATTTTGTTGCTTTTAGATTTTTTGAAGAACCGCTTGTTGTATCATTTGTGACAAGATAACTTAAATCTTTTGTAACAGTAGATTTTATGCTTCCACCGTTTTCATTTACAAGTGCTTGAGCATCTTGTCTCTTCATTGTTTTTAGTTCACCTGTAAAGCAAAAAGATTTTCCTGAAAGTTTGGCATTTTTTGGATTTTCAATTGTGATAATTCCATTATCAACAAGAAATCGCATTTCCTGTTCATTTTCTAAAAGCCCATCTTTTAAATTAGACGCTGTGATTTTTGCAAACATATAAACGCTTGCAAAATCATTTTCATCTGCACTAAGTAATTTTTCAAGAGTATCAAATCCAGCATCAACAAGTTTTTCTACCATAGTTTCACCGATAGAATCAATGTCAAAGCCAGCAATAAATGTTGAAAGCCGAACAACTCTATGAGTTTGAATTGAATTAAAGACTTTTTGAGCTCCAAGAGAAATTTTTTGCCCTTTATTTGCTTTTTCAAGACTTTCTTCACCAAGAAAATAAGGCTCTAAATCTTGAATTGTTAAGCTATAAATATCTTGAATATTTTTAATTCTTCCATTGTTAAAAAGTGAAGTAACAAGCGTTTCACCTAAATCACGAATATCAAGACACTCAATCCATTTTAGAATCCTGTGAAGGATTCGTTTTTTACACAATTTGTTAGGACAAAAAAGTCTAGAACCTACATCTTTAAGTTCAGATTTGCAAACATTACATTTTGTCGGAAATAAAACAGGCGTTTGTTCATCTTGATATTCTTTTAGAACAACTCGTTCAATTTTAGGAATAATTTCTCCGCGTTTAACGACAATAACATGACTTCCAATTTTTATGCCAAGAGAACGAAGTGTGTCAGGATTTGCAAGACTTGCACGTTGAACAGTAGTTCCTGCAAGTTCAACTGGATCAAAAATAGCGACTGGAGTATAAGTTGAACCAGATTCACTCCACTCAACTTTTCTAATTATACTAATTGCTTCTTCAAGTGAAAACTTAAAAGCAATTTGATGGTCAGGACGATTTTTTTTTGCATCTTCAAGGTTTATTACTTTTTCTTTAATTACAAGGCCATCGATGTCGTATTCAAGAGTTTTTCTGATTTCCATTACTTTTGAGCGATAATCAATTACTTGTTCTGGTGTTTTGCAAATTTCAATCGGTGTTGTAAAAAAGCCCAACGATTTAAGCCAATCAAGTTTTTCAAGTTCATTGTGAAATGGCGATGAACTTTGAGTTGCCAAAGCATCATATACAATAAGTTTCAGATATTCACAGCCAGAAGTTTCTTTTCGTTTCATAAGACCATTCGCAGCGTTACGACAATTAGCTTTGTCAGGAAAATACTTTTTATGAACTTCATGTGTCATAATAACTTCACCACGAATTCCTCCTGTAAAATCAATCTTGTTTTTCCCTTGATATAATTCACTTGGAATGCCTTGCATTACTTTCGCATTTTGTGTAATGTCATCACCATAAATTCCGTCTCCACGAGTTACAGCTTTTATCAAATTTCCTTTTTGAAATTGTAGCTCGAGAGACGCACCATCAAGTTTATATTCCACAAGATATTCAGGATAAATATGTTTTTGTGCCCATTCGAGAAACTGTTCGGGAGTTGCCGCTTTTTCTTGACTGCCCATTGGCATAATATGCGCAACTTTCGCGAAGTTTCCAGAATCAGCACCTATTTTTTTTAAAACGGAACTTTCAGGTGCAAGGAATTTTAGTTCGTCCCAAAGTTTATCAAATTGAGCATCATCAATTTCACCTTCACCATTGTAATAAGAATTTTGGTATTTTGTTATCAACTTTTCAAGTTCACAAATACGAAGTTTTTTGTTGCTTTGATTTTGTGCATCTTCAATATCAAATAGTTCCATTTTTCTATCCGTTTTGGCATTAGTTTATTTATTTTTTTACAAAAAACAATTCTCTGATTATATGGTTAGCGTTTAATCCTTTTCGTTCAAATTTCGTTTCAGGACGCCAAGATTGATGTTCTGCAAAACCATCATATTTATTAAAAAGTCGTTGTGTTTGATTTAATTCTTCAAGTGCAAAATCCGCGTATTCTTGCCAATCAGTTACAAAATAAATATAACCATTTTGTTTAAGCTTTGATTCAAACAAATTAGTTTGTGGTCGCTGAACAAGTCGGCGTTTATGATGTTTTTTCTTAGGCCATGGGTCAGGGAAAAAAATATGAAAACCAGAAATGCTTTCATCTGGAATCATTTTTTCAAGAACATCTAAAGCATCATATTGAACAAGAAAAAGATTTTTTAGATTAAAGTTTTTAATGTCGCCTAAAACTTTTCCAACTCCAGGTCGATGAACTTCGATTCCAAGATAATTAATATTAGGATTTTCATGTGCAATAAGAACAGTCGCTGCTCCCATTCCAAAACCAATTTCAATAACGACAGGATTTTTATTACCAAAAACTTTTTCAAAATCAAGCATTTCATTTTTTAAATCAAGACACCAAATAGGATATAATTCCTTATAATCTCGTTGTTGTGCTTGTGTCATTCTTCCTTGTCGAAGAACATAAGTTTTTACAGTACGAAATATTTCAAAGTTAGTTGAAATATCTTTTTTTGAAATATTTGGATTTTCTTCATTTTTTGTTGACATCTATCGTTCCTTTTTTGAATATTTTATCGTAATTATGAAGTTAATTTAGAGACGATTTTTTTTCTGGAAATGAATTTTGATTTTGTAGAATTTTTGGCATTATAAAATAATTTATTCCAGATTGAATAAAAACGCGAATTGTATTTGAATCTTTGTACTTTAAAAAAATTTCTTTTGAATTAATTTTGTCAAAATCTAAACTTACATTCCATTCATTTAAAGGAGCACCATAATAGAGTAAAGTTGAATTTTCAGAATAAACTGCAACATAAAAAGTTAGGTTTTCATTTTTGAGTTCTTCAAGCAATTCTTCTAATTTCATTTTTTCATAAGATTTAGTTTGTTCAAGTTCAAACACTGCAAATTCTTGACGACCTTGTGCATCAAGAAAATAAACATTGTATTTTCCATAAGGAATCAAATTTTCGTTTTGAGAAGTTCCTCGAATATTTGTATAACCTACATAATATGAACCATCTGCTTGACTTATAAGCGGCGTTGTAATATGCCAACGATAACCTGTTTCGATATTGTAAAGACTTAAAGAATCAACACGGCGAACATCGCTACTCATTTTTAAAAACAAATTCAGTTTTTGGTCGGGAAGATTTTGATTGTCTTCAAAATTATAAATAATTTTTGCATCTACAGAAGAAATTGAAGGTTCTGTAGATGTGCATGAAATGCAAAAGACAATCAACAAAGATAAAAGAATTATTCTTGAGGGAAAAAAAATTCTAATAAAATTAAATTTTGGAATTTTATCCATTTTTTAGAAATTAAAAATCAAATTAATGACTGTCAAACCAGAAGCGGCAAACTGGTTTACTAAAGATTCAAATTTAACATTAACTTTCTTACAAGCATCATCAAGATAGGAAAGATAATACATACCAAGATCAGTTCCTTCTTGCCCATCAGGAAGTTCACGATAAAAGTCAACTAATGAACGCTTATTTGTATCCGCTTGTGCTTTCATTTCAAAGTTTTCTTTTACTTCTTGGAACTCATCATCTTTGTTGTATAAAGTAATATGAAGTCTTCCTTGTTTACCAACAGAATTTGAACCGCCACCAATTTTCCAACTTATAAATACTTGTTCATGTTTTGATTCAAGTTCACGAACAATTTTTTTTCTTACATCTGGATCAAGAACAAGCATATTAATATCATCGCGATCAGAATACATAGTTTGTGCTTCTTTTCTGATATTTGCATTTTCATTGTTAAGCGCAAGTTCCATAACCATTACGGAAATATATTCTGCAACTTTTGACTTATCCATATAT
>CAZOTD010000130.1:0-4966 GCA_964582685.1 uncultured Treponema sp.
ATATAGTAATTTTCACTATATATATTTTATACTACACTTTGCTCGATTTTTGTTATATAATTTTTTTATGATTATTGCAGAAATAGGAACTTCGCATCAAGGTTCATTTAAAAAAGCAAAAAAATTAATTGATGAAAGTTGTCAATCTGGTGCTGATTATATAAAATTTCAATGGGTTTATGCAAAAGAAATTTTACATCCTGCAACAGGTTTTGTAAACCTTCCGACTGGAAATATTGCACTTTATGAACGTTTTAAGCAACTTGAATGTCCTGTAAGTTTTTACAAAAATGTTCTTGATTACACACATTCACTTGGAAAAAAGTTTATTTGTTCACCTTTTGGACTGCAAAGTCTCGAAGAATTACTTTCAATAAATCCAGATGCAATTAAAATTGCGTCGCCTGAATTAAATCATTACAAACTTCTAGAAAAGTTGGCAGATTTCCGTTCAAGGCAAAATGATAAAATTCCAGTTATTCTTTCTAGTGGAGTTTCCACTCTTTGTGATATTGAAAAGGCACTTGCAATTCTCGGCAAAGAAAATGTTTTTTTACTTCATTGTATCACAAGTTATCCTGCACCAGAAGAAGAATATAATCTTCGCTTGATTACAAATTTGTCGGCAATTTTTGGAATTCCTTGTGGAGTAAGTGATCACAGTCTTAATCCAATTTTAGTTCCAGCACTAAGCATTGCATGTGGAGGTTCAATTATTGAAAAACATATTACTTTAAGCCATAATACTTTAGGTCTTGATGATCCAGTTGCATTAGAGCCAGAACAATTTGCTTTTATGAGTCATACTGTTAAACAAGCCGAAAGTTCCTTGCGACATTACGGAAAGGAAGTTGGAACAAAAAGAATTATTGAACAACTTGCCGAACAATTTGGTAAAGATAGAATTGAAAAAGTTTTAGGAACTGGAATTAAAACACTTGCACAATCAGAAAAATCTAATTATGGTCGTACAAACAGAAGCCTTCATTTTATGGCAGATTTTGAAAAGGGACATCAGATTCAAGAACAAGACATTGCAATTCTTCGTACAGAAAAAATTTTAAGTCCTGGAATTTCGCCGGAATATTTTGATTTGCTTCAGGGAAAACGACTTTCAAAATCATGTAAATCTGGAGATGGCGTACAATTTTCAGATTTTCTTAATTAACCTATCTTTTCAATTTTTTAGAAATTTAATATTATTGACTTATGAATAATTTAATTCAACCTAGAGTATTAAAAGGCTTTCGTGATTTTCTTCCGCAAGCACAAATTCAGCGTGCAGATTTACAAGAAAAAATCACAGAAGTTTATCGTTCATTTGGTTTTGTTCCTATCGATACGCCTGTTCTTGAATACACAGAAATTCTTTTAAGAAAAAGCAATGGCGAAACAGAAAAACAAGTTTTTAGATTTAATGACAATGGTGGAAGAGATGTCGCAATGCGATTTGATCTTACAGTTCCATTTGCACGATTTACGGCAGAACATTTTTCTGAACTTTATTTTCCGTTCAAACGATACCATATTTCAAAAGTTTGGCGTGGCGAAAAACCACAAGCTGGACGATACCGTGAATTTGTTCAATGCGATGTTGATACTGTCGGTTCTGATAGTGCTGTCAGTGATTTTGAAATTCTCAATGTTATGAAAGAGGCATTGAATGCAATTGGCGTTGAAAAAATTACAATTCATGTTAATCATCGAGGAATTTTTAATCGATTTTTGAATAAGTTAGGACTTCTTGAAAAATCAGAAGATATTCTTCGTAGCGTTGATAAACTTACAAAAATTGGAGAAGAAAATGTAAAAAAAGAGTTGATAGAATATTCTGGTGACGAAGAAAAAGCTTTACAAATTTTAGAATATATTTCGTCAAAAGGTTCTTTTCTTGAAATTCTTTCTCAACTAGAACAAATGGCAGGCGGTCCAGATTCTGATACACAACGTCTAAAAGACATTTACGAAATGATGAAAGCAAGTGGAATAGAAAACAGTTATGTTCTTGATCCTTCTATCACTCGAGGTCTTGATTATTATACTGGAATTGTTTATGAAACTTTTCTTGATGAACTCCCATCAATTGGTTCAGTGTGTTCAGGAGGACGTTATGACAATCTTGCAGGACTTTATATGAAAGAAAAAATGCCAGGAGTTGGAACTTCGATTGGACTTGATCGCCTTATTGCAGGACTTGAACAACTTGAAATTACAGAAAAAAAAGGAAGTTATCTTGATGCAGAAATTTTCTGTCAAGATTCTTCAAATATCGTAGATTATCAAAAAATTGCTACTCAACTTCGTGCAAAAGGCATTAAAGTTGAAGTGTTCCCTGAACCAAAAAAAATGAATCAGCAATATAATATTACAGAAGCAAAATCAATTCCTTGGGGAATTTTTATAAGCCAAGAAGAAATCGCAGCAGGAACTTTTACATTAAAAAATCTTAAAACTCGCGAAATATTTTCGGGAATTACAATAGATAAAGCTTGTCAATTTATTTTGTCATAGCTTTTGCTGCTTTTTCTGCTTTGAATTTATTTTGGTACACGTTGACACTAGATTCTGCAAGCCAGCCTTGTTCAAAACGGTACCAGATTTCTTTTACATTTTGGTCAATTGAAGAATCCAAAATTGAACTTCCTTCTATCATCAAAATGTCTCCATAACGGCAATGATCTAAAACAGAAGAACTCCAAGAAGCATCTTTTCTAAAAGCAGCATAAGGTTCAATAACAACAGCCCACAAAATATCAGGAGAAAGTGCAAGCGGATCAGAAGTATTTAGATTAATTTCATCTTTTTTGCGATCGCATGAAGTTATAAAAATGCAACAGCAAAAGAATAAAAAAAAGAAACTTGATTTTATAAACCGCAATTTCATTTTCTTCCTTTTTGGTTTTCTAAAAATTTAACTACTTTAGGATAAATGCTCAAATCAGAATCAACAAAATTGTCTTTTGGAATCTTGTCAATTGAAATCCATTTATATTCTGAATGTTCTGTTAAAATATATTTTTCTTTAAGTCCATTATGTGGTACTTGAATTTGATAAACTTTGAGAAAACATTTTTCCCCGTTGTGCATAAAAGTTCCTGTTGTAATCTCTTGAATAACTTTAACTTTTATCCCAAATTCTTCTTGCATTTCACGAATTATTGCATCACATTCACTTTCATCATTTTCAACTTTTCCTCCAGGAAATTCCCAACGATTCCCCATTTGTCCTTGAGGATTGCGATGTGCAATTAAAACTTTGTCGTCATTTACAGCAATGCAAGCAATAGATTTTTTCATTTATTCCTCTTAAAAAATTAAAAAAATATAAATCCAGGAATAATAAAATGAATTATTGCCACGATAATATTTATGCAACCAATATATTTTCTGTATTTTAAAAATACATTTTCTACAAATGAAGGAAAATTGTGATCTTCAAAAGAATCGGCATAATAACTTAGAGCAAGACTTGTACCTCCAAGTATTCCAGCAATTGCAGGAAAAAAATCTCCAAAAACTGGAATCGAAAAATCGTGTTCACCTACATGGAAGACAAAGAAAAGTTTGATAATTCCTACAAGACAACACAAAAGTCCGCTAATCATACAAAAAGTTGGATTTGTAAAAATGCTGTCATTTTCAAGAGTTGTTTTTACTGATTTTGCTTTTGTTCTAATTTTTTTAGGGACATCGTTTAATTCTTCGCCATCAACATCATTCGTGTTATCAAGAGAAAAAAGAGATACTCCAACGACAATATTCAATAAAATAGATAATAAATAAAACTGAACCATAATGTTTACTAGCCTCTTCCTAATTTTGAATTTATTTTAAGTTGTGAGAAACTTTCACTGAAAGTTCTTCTTGCTCGTCGCCAATTTTTACAATGCACGCAACTGTAATTATATCATAATCTTCAAAGCTTGTCCTAAAAATTTGTTCATCAAGAAAAATTTTTCCCTGTGAAGTTTTATCAACTTTTATTTGTACGTCAGAATCTGTAATTCCATAATATTCAATGTATACAGGAAAAAAAATTTCAGTTTCAGATTTTTTTTTCAATTGTTCAAGTTTTGTTTTAGTTTTTGCAATAGGATGAATTTTCACATTTGAAAAAATCATATCGTCATAAGCAAATGAATTTAACTCACATTCAAATCCATTTATAACTTTTAAATTATTTTGATTTGCAATATTTGAATTTATAAAAACTATGAACAAACAAAAAATCATAACTACAAAAATGATTCTGTTCGATTTTTTAGCAACTAAAACACGAAAAAGTCCCTTTTGAAAATTATTTACCTTTCCAGCATAATAATCTTGCACAATTTTAGGAGCATTTTTTATACGTTCTTCATGAATCAATTTTCTGTTTGTTTCGATAACATCTGGATTTTCATCATTCAAAAGAGAATCCATAAAACGAGGATCGTCAGGATTTATTTTTGATGATGGATCAATATATTCTTTCATATTATCGCCAAATGCCATTTTTTCCTCTTTAATTATTTACAAGTGAATCAAGCAATGTATCAGTTCGCCACCACACAACATCTGCTTGTTCTTTAGAAGCAAGCAATGCCGAAATAATTCCTTCTCCAGAAAGAGAAAAATTTTGAAAAAGAATTTTATTGTTATCAAATTTTAGAAGACGTTTTATTACACGCGAACTTGAAGAATCAACAATTTGAACAATATAACCTTGTTCAGTTGTAATTGTAAAAAACAGCCAGTTATTGTTTGAAACTCCAAGAAAATCGTAAGGATTTTTATACACAAGTTTAGTGAATCCTTGAGTAATTTCCTCTTCATAAATAGGAATTTGAATCGGTTTTCCATATTTTCCTGTTGTGGCATCAAGTGGATAAATATATGTTGAATTAAATTCAACTCCAGATTGAGCTTTGCTTGTTGGATCAAAAGTTGGATTATAATAATCAATTTTTACAAATAAATTATAATC
>CAZOTD010000131.1:0-4933 GCA_964582685.1 uncultured Treponema sp.
TAATAGAATTATCCGCTTTTAAAAAAAATCTGTCAAGAAATAACTTGCAAAAAAAACATTTTTTCTTATTTTACTTAAGAAAATTGTTCAAGAACGTTTTTATAAATCTTAAGTCCATTATCTATTTCTTCATAAGAAATTGTCAATGGAGGTAAAAATCTAATTACATCACTTCCGGCAGTTGTCGTGCATAATCCGTTATCAAGACATTTTATTTCAATGTCCAAAGGTTTAATTGTTTCAATAATTTGAGTTCCAATCATCAGACCTTTTCCTCTTACATCTTTTACAATAGGTAAATTCCAAGACTTGATAACATTTCTGATATATTCACCTTTTTGTTTTACTTCATTAAGAAAGTCACAATTATTTACTGTTGCAAGTACGATTGTAGCAGCGGCACAAGCAAGAGGATTGCCAGCAAATGTAGATTGATGATCGCCTGCGACAAATACATCTTTTACTTTTCCTCTAAAAAGACATGCACCCATAGGAATTCCTGCTGCAATTCCTTTTGCTAGAGTTACAACTTCTGGTTCAAAACCTAATTCATCACTTGCAAGGAATGTTCCAGTTCTTCCAACTCCTGTTTGTACTTCATCTGCCATTACGATGGCACCAGCTTCTCGAGCTGCTTTGGCAACTTGCTTTGCCCATTGTGGTTCGATAAGATTTACTCCGCCTTCTCCTTGAATACACTCAATAAAAAGTGCAGCAGTTGTTTCATCAAAAGCATCTTTTATCGATTCATAGTCGTTTGCTTTAATCGTTTTAAAACCATCAGGATATGGAGCAAAACATTCTGGATGAAATTTATCTTGACCAGTTGCACTAAGTGTTGCCAATGTTCTTCCGTGAAATGAAGATTCGAGAGTTACGATTGTTTTTCGTTTATTGCCACCGTTAAGTTGTCCGTATTTTCTTGCAAGTTTTATTGCTGCTTCATTTGCTTCGGCACCCGAATTTCCAAAATAAACTCTATCAAAACCAAGTTGCTCAAGAAGGTCAAGTGAATAACAAATTCCAACATCGCTAAAATAATAGTTTGAAATATGAATTTGTTTTTTTGCTTGTTTTTGAATTTCTTTTATCAGCGGTTTATAATTATGTCCAAGACAATTAACGATTGTTTTTCGTTTATTGCCACCGTTAAGTTGTCCGTATTTTCTTGCAAGTTTTATTGCTGCTTCATTTGCTTCGGCACCCGAATTTCCAAAATAAACTCTATCAAAACCAAGTTGCTCAAGAAGGTCAAGTGAATAACAAATTCCAACATCGCTAAAATAATAGTTTGAAATATGAATTTGTTTTTTTGCTTGTTTTTGAATTTCTTTTATCAGCGGTTTATAATTATGTCCAAGACAATTAACGCCAATACCTGCAACAAAGTCAATATATTTCTTACCAGAAATATCCCACATTGTTGCGCCTTTTCCTTTTACAAATGTAATATCAAAACTTCCATAATTATTTACTACAACTTTTTCCATAAATCTACTCCCAATTATGCAATTGTTTTAGTTTAATAAATCATCGTACCAATTCCACGGTCGCTGAACATTTCAATTAAAAGTGAATGTGGAACTCGGCCGTCAATAATATGAGTACGAGGAACGCCACCGTTAAGTGCAATTTCGCAACATTCTATTTTTGGAATCATTCCGCCTGCAATTATTCCTGTTGCTTTAAGAGAGCCAAGAGCGGTTCGCTCAATGCGTTTTATAAGAGTTGTTGGATCATCTATATCTCGAAGGACTCCTGATACATTTGTAAGTTGAACGAATTTTTCAGCTTTAAGTGCAACTGCAATTTTTGCAGCAGCAGTATCAGCATTTATATTGTAACGCGATTGATCGCCATCTTCACCAAGTGCAACTGTTGACACAACTGGAATAAAACCTTGATCAAATAAAGTTATAAGAATATCTGGATTGACATGTGTAACTTCTCCAACAAAGCCAAGATCTTTATCTGTTTTTTTTGCACGTAAAAGTCCTGAATCAACTCCAGAAAGTCCTATTGCTTTTCCACCTTTGTGAAGAAGAATACTAACAATGTCTTTGTTCAACTTTCCGGTCAAAACCATTTGAACAACTTCCATTGTTTCGGCATCTGTATAACGAAGTCCATCAATAAATTTTGATTCTTTGCCAAGACGATTAAGCATGTGATTAATTTCTGGACCGCCACCGTGAACTAAAACTACTTTAATTCCAATTGTGTTAAGAAGTACAATATCTTCCATCACGGCTTGTTTTAATTCTTCATTAAGCATTGCGTTTCCGCCGTATTTTACTACAACAACTTTTCCAACCCATTGCTTAAAATATGGCAAAGTTTGAACAAGAACTTCTGCCCATTGTTGTGTTGTCAATGTACTTACAACTTCTTTATTCATGAATATCCCCAATATTTTATAACGGTCTACGATCTGTAGTCGCCGTTAATTTTTACATAATCGTATGTAAGATCACATCCCCAAGCTTGACCTTCGGCATTTCCATCTTCAAGATTTACTAAAATCTCAATCGCCTCAGAAGAAAGAATTTTTTCTGCTTTTTCTTCATCAAATAAAAGACCTACACCATTGTGAATAACTTCAATTTTTTCGTCTGATGCAATTTGAATGTTGCCATCTTGTGGAATTTCAAAGTAACGCCTTCCATTAGGCTTGCTTGAAAAATATACGCAAGTTTTTTCAGGATTAAATTTGAATCCAGAATATCCCATTGCACAAAGAATTCTTCCACAATTTGCATCTTTTCCAAACATTGCTGCTTTTACAAGATTCGACCTAATAACTTCTTTTGCAAGTCCACGCGCAATTCCAACTGACGCAGCTCCTTTTACAGTACATTCAACAAGACGACTAGCACCTTCTCCGTCTGCTGCAATTTTCATTGCCATAATTTTATTTATTATATTCAAAGCATAAAGAAATTTATTATAATCTTTTCCAGTATTTTTGATTTCTTTATTTTCAGCAAGTCCATTAGCAAGAATTGTAAGAGTGTCATTTGTGCTTGTATCACCATCAACACTTACGCAATTATAAGTTCCAGAAATGGATTCATACAACGCTTTATTAAGCATTTTAGAAGAAATTGCACAATCTGTTGTGATAAAACCAAGCATTGTTCCCATATTAATGTGAATCATTCCTGAGCCTTTACACATTGTTCCAATCGTTACAATTTTTCCGCCAATTTCAAATTGAACTGCACATTCTTTGTTTTTGGTATCAGTTGTCATAATTCCAAAACTTGCATCAAGATGTCCATTTTTAGAAAGTGCAACTTTTAGATTATCAATATTAGATACAATTTTTTCTATAGGAACTTGTTGTCCAATAATTCCTGTAGAACATACAATCACTTGTTCTGGCAAAATTCCTAAAGAGTTCGCAGTTGCTTCTGCCATTTTTTTTGCAACATCTGCGCCTTGAGAGCCTGTGCAAGCATTTGCATAACCAACATTTGTAATTACCGCTTGAGCTTTCCCTTTTGAGATAACCTTTTGTGTATATTTTACACTTTCGGCTTTTACTCGGTTTGATGTAAAAACACCTGCAGCATTACATAATTTTTCTGAATAAATTAATGCTATATCATTTTGCTCTCTGCCAGCTTTAATTCCACAATTATAACCACTTGCAGTAAAACCTTTTGGAGCAGTAATTCCGCCATCAATGAATTTAATGTCTTTCATAAAAAATGAACCTTCTTTAATAAAAATATTCAATACTAATTTTTATTGCATAAATATACATTTTTTCGCATATTTATGCAATAAAATGAATAAAATTAAAACAAAAAACATACTTTTAAACAATTCAAAAAAAAGGATTTACCGAATATTTTTGTTCAGGCAAATCCTCTTTATTTTGCTTAACTGCAAATTTCATAAATCCAGCCAGTTGGGGCTTCTATACGCCCCATTTGAATTCCTGTAAGTGTGTCATAAAGTTCTTGAAGAACCGGACCGAATTTTTCCATTCCACTTGGAATACAAATTTCTTTTCCGTGGTCAACAATTTTTCCAATTGGCGAAATTACAGCAGCAGTTCCACAAAGTCCACATTCTGCAAAATCTAACAATTCATCTTTTTCAACTTTACGTTCTTCAACTTCAATTTTGAGATAATTTTTTGCAACTTCAACAAGTGAACGTCTTGTAATTGATGGAAGAATGCTATCAGATTTTGGCGTTACAAGTTTTCCATTTTTTGTAACAAAAATAATATTTGCACCACCAGTTTCTTCAATGTATTTATGTTGTTCTGGATCAAGATAAATGTTTTCTGCAAATCCCAAATTATGAGCATCCATAATGTTATGTAAACTCATAGCATAATTAAGTCCAGCTTTGATATTTCCAGTTCCATGTGGAGCGGCTCTGTCACGGTCAGAAATACGAACTATAATTGGCTTTGCGCCATCTTTAAAATATGGTCCTACAGGCGTTCCAAAAAGTCGAAATTGATATTCGTCTGCAGGCTTTACACCGATTACAGAACTAGAACCAAACATATAAGGGCGCAGATAAAAAGTTGCACCACTTCCGTATGGAGGAACCCAACTTACATTTGCTTTCACAACTTGAGTGACAGCATCTAAAAATTGTTCTTTTGGAAGAGAAGGCATTTCAAGCCCTTCACAAGAAGCTATCATACGCTCAGCATTTAAATCTGGACGGAAAGTAACAATCTTTCCATTTTCTGTAGTATACGCTTTCAGACCTTCAAAACAAGTTTGTGCATACTGTAAAACACCTGCACATTCCGAAATCGAAACAATTGCATCTTCTGTCAAACTTCCTTTATCCCAAGTTCCATTTTTAAAATTTGCAACATATCGTTTATCTGTTTTTACATAGCCAAATCCTAAACTACTCCAATCAAGATTTTGCTTTTCCATATTTTACGCCTCCAGCG
>CAZOTD010000132.1:0-4572 GCA_964582685.1 uncultured Treponema sp.
CAGTAATTTCAGTTAATTTTCCATCTTTATCTGGCTCTTTTGCACCGTATCCGTGACTATATCGGTCTACACGCACAACTGGAGTTGAAACTTTATCTGTCCACAAAGTATATCCGCTCGTATCGTTATCATCATTTTGAGATGTCAATCCTGCAAAAAGATTTCCAACTTCATCTCGGAATGCACCTTGAGAAATTAAAAGTTCCCATTTAATTCCTTCTTGGATTTTTTCTGGAAAAGTGATTGTCCAAGTTTTGCTGTCTTCGCTTGCTGTTATTTGATTTGAACCGACTTGCAATGAATGTTGATGATAACCTGTTTTTTCAAAAACTTTTCGAATTTGTGCAACATCAACTTTTTTTTCTTCTATAGTCTTTTCTCCTTCATAAAGTCCAAGGTCAAAATCAAGCACATATTTTGTATCAATATCTGGAACATATTTATCGCCTTCTAGTTTTAAACCATGAGTTAGTTTTTTATAAGGTCCGACAGGTTGTCCAGTTTTTCCATCGAGTTTATCAATTCCAGTCGCTTTGTCTTTATGTTTTAACACCTCTTTGTCAGTTGCATTTAATGATGAAGAATTATAAACTTTATTGAATTCCTCTACTGTCATAACAGCAGGAATTCCCCAAGTTCCTTTGCGTTGCAATGTGATTGTTCCAGATTCCTTATATACAGGCTCATTAAAAGTCAATGTAATTGTAAGATAACCATTTTCCTCATTAACTTTGATTGCCTCATTGTTGGAAGGTTTTCTTGAAACAATTGTTGGAGCATCACCATCAAGTTTAATGTTTTGTCTATAGCAAGCACCAGATGTTGCTTTTGTTAATTGTTCTATTTTTTCTGTAGTTGCTTTGTCTTGCGTATTTGTATATTTATCTTGAATATTTTTTAGAGAAAGAGCGGAAATATGGATTCCCTTAAAATTATCACCTTTTGCAACTTGATATTCAAATTTAAGCACATTTGAATCGTTTGAGTCACTTGCTACAACATTAATTGTTTTTGAATTTAGTGTAGTCGTGCCATTTGTATTTTGGAATTCTTCAAATATAAGAGTTGCGTCTGTTGTTTGGTACGATTTTACAGTATCTGCAAGAGTTACCGAGAATATAAGTTTGTCACCAAGTTTGTAGTTTCCGTCCGGGCTATCAAGTGCAATTTCCAAAATCTCTGGGAATTGGTCGTTAAAAGTTATAGTTTTGGAATCTGATGTTGTAGTGTTACCTGCATAATCAGTTGCTCTTACTATTATTGAATATGTGCCACCATTTTCAATAGTTACTTTATCAGAATAATCGTTCCAAGTTTGTCCGTTATCAAGTGAATATTCAAGTTTTTGAATATCGCTATCACTAGAATCTTGAGTTACAGTAAATTCTGGAGGTTTATTAAAAATATCTTTGTCATTAATTCCTGTTGAATTTGGCGCTTTTGGCGAAGTCGTATCAAGAACAACATTTAATTTTTTAGACTCATTTGTTCCTTTTGCTAAAGTGTTTCCAACTGAATCTTTGATATTTTCAAATTTCTCAAAACAACTTGCAAGATTGTACGAAAGTTCTTGATTATCGTTTGCTTTTACAGTGTAAGCATAAACTGCCGTTTTAGAATCATGACCCATTGAATTTTGAGTAAAAGTTAAATTACCAATTTTAAGAGATTCATTTGCACTAATTAAAACTGGTTCAGAAAATGTAACAGTTACAAGAACTTGGCGCGCTTCTTTTGCATAATATTTGTCACCGTTTTGTTTAGTAACGCCTGTTACGTTTGCCGTAACATTTTCGATTTTTGGTTTTACACCATCAAGTTTTATTTCTTTTTTAATAGAACTGTCGGTAGAATCCCAAAAGTTTTTGCCATTAGTATATGTAATTGTAGCGTTTCCTGTTCCAAGTGTTCCAGTTTCTATTTTGCCGCCTTTAAGGTCAATTGAAGAATCGGCACAACTTAAATTTGAAGATTCATCGCCGTCTTGTACTGTATATTTAAATTTTAGCGTATCAGAATTATTGCCTGGAACGTAATCTGCGTATCTTTCAACAAGTTTTCCACCGTTTGTAATTCCTTCAAGTTTTAAACCTGGAGAACCTGTAACTTTTACTGTATCAGAGAAGTTTGCAAGGAATACAATTTCTTTTCCAATTCCATAAGTTCCATTTGCTTGCTCGACAGTTATAGATTCCAAAACTGGAAGCGGACTTAATACAATCACTCTTCTTTCTTGTGCTTTATTTCCTAGAATGTCGCTGCATTCAAAAAGGAACACTTGTTGCGAACTAGAATCTGCCATTGTTTTAAGTTCACTTTTAGGAATTGTCAATGTTATAAAATCGTGAGCACCATTTTCTCCATTCCAAGTTAAGCCATTGCCATTATTGTTAAAAGTATATTCTTTATTGTTATTGTTATCGATTACTTTGTAAGTTTTTTCATCAATTCCCAAACCAGATGATTTTGTAGCTTTAAACTTAAAGTGCAGGTCGCTTTTAGAATAATCAATAACTTGCATTTCTTGTGGTTCTTGAATATCAAATTCTGGCTTTTCTGTGTCTGCTTCAACAATCAACTGTTTATATTCACGATTGTTATCAAGATCTTCTACCATAAGCATAAAGAATTTTCGAGCATTTTTTTCTGTAGAAAAATCATTTAATAAGTCAAAAGTAAATTCAAACTTTTCTTGAACATATCCATCTTTTGCAGAAGGTTTACTTTGAAGGTTGAAGTCATATTTTCTAACAATTCCTTCCGTACTCGAACTTGTAGTGCCTTGCAAATTTCTTGGAACAGCGTCGCTAGCAAGTAAAGTTCTTGCACGAGAGTCCTTTGCACTATTTGTGTCATTTCCTGGAATGTATGCAATTTTTACAAATTTACTTCCGCTCGTGTCATAACTATATCCACTAATTGTAAATTTTGAATTTTGCTCAACTTTTGGAATTTCATTTTCGTTTGGCTTTTCTATAATCAAAAAAGGTTTTCGGTCATCTATAATAGTTACTTCGATGAGTCGTTTTTTAGAAAGTGGCGTTTTGTCTGTTTTTTTCTCTTTTACATAAACGAGTAAGTAATATTTTACAGATGGAAGTACAGAACCGTCCTCTTTTTTTGTTAAAATTTGGACTTGGACGTCGTCTTTGCCAAAAACTTCGGTCGTTTTCTTGTTTTCTTGTGAAATGTGAGTTTCAAGATTTTCTAATGTTATTCCTTTGTCGGTTTTCACTTTTTCTGTGATTAAATCATATCCAACTTCCGAAATTCCATCATCATCAAAAAACGTTAAAGGAATTATGCTTCCTGTGTTAATTACTAATTTGTCATCTTCAGTATTAATTTCAACACCTGGTTCATCACTTTCTGGATACCACAAAAAATATCCAACATTTATTAAACTAGATTTATTGCCTGCATTATCAAGTGATTCGTAAACGACTTTTAGATAATGCTTTCCATTTTTTAATGATTTAGATTTTTCAACTAATTCTTCTTCGGTAAAATCCCAAGATGGAGAATAAATAGAACCATTTGGGCTAACTTTTAAATAATCGTATGGAGTTAAAGTTTTTGAGATAATAAACGATTCTGTACCAGATTCCATTTCTTCATATAACGAAAGAGTAATTTGTGCAATACTAACAGCATCATCAAATTTTCCAGAAATCGTAAACTTTTCGTTTTGTGAAGTAAGTTTGTTAGTTGAAAGGCTTAAATCAAGTGTTTTAAGTCTTTCTATATTAGTTACAAGTGAAATTGGTTTATTACCTTGACCTCGATTGACAGACCAATCTTTAGCAGTTGGAGCAGTTTCATCTATAACAAAAGTTACAGTTTGTTTAGATTTTGTAGAAGAGTTTCCCATTGCATCTTGGGCAGTACATACAATACTTGTATCACCATCGGTTTCGAGAGTAATTTGTGCAGACCAAGTTTCTCCTTGAATTTTTGCATCTGCAAGATGTCTTGTTTGATCCCCTATTTGTTCTTGAACAATAACACGCGTTACTTTTACATTATCTTTACAAGTTCCTGTAATTGTAAAAGTTTTTGGTAGATTTTCTCCAGATTTAGGACTTATAATTGTAATTTCTGGGGCTTCTAAGTCGAGTGCCGAACCCAACCCAATATCGCAGCTCATAAAAAAAAGCGACAGAAAAATAAAAAATAAATTGTACCCCTCTTCATGCAACTGCCCCCATTTTAAGTTTTAATTGACTTTTTCAAATTAATAAAAAAAACGAAACTTAATCCCTTATAATATCGGCAGAAATTCTAGAATGGACTACATTATTTTCAAATTTATTTTAGAACATTGTTTGTATTTGTCAAGAAAAATATTGAAATATTTTAATACTTGCAAGCAGTAAAATAAAATATCGCGAAAAAAAACAGACACTTGCACGGACAGTTTGTAGACTATCACCCGACCATTCTATAGGCACTTGCACGGACAGTTTGTAGGCTATCACCCGACCATTCTACAGACACCTGCACGGACTGTTTGTAGGCTATCACCCGACCATTCTATAGGCACTTGCACGGACAGTTTGTAGGCTATCACCC
>CAZOTD010000132.1:4672-4888 GCA_964582685.1 uncultured Treponema sp.
GACCATTCTGTAGACACCTGCACGGACAGTTTGAAAAACGACTACCAACCACCGCTAGCGCCGCCGCCACCAAAGCCTCCCCCTCCGCCAGAAAATCCGCCACCGCCAAAAGAAGAACCTCCCCCAAAACCATTATGATGACTTGAATGAGAAGAATGTCCGCCAGAGCGTCCTGAAAAAAGCCAAACCCAAGGGAGAATGTTCAATATCGGGAAC
>CAZOTD010000133.1:0-4858 GCA_964582685.1 uncultured Treponema sp.
ACAAGCAAAATGGTTGACGCTTTTATTGATGCGGGCGGAACTTATTTTGACACGGCTTACGTCTACGACAACGGAGATTCGGAAAAAGCAGCAAAACTTGCGCTTGTTGAGCGTTATCCGCGTGAAAAGTTCACTCTTGCAACAAAACTAAATACTCAAGTTCCAGGAACTGATGAAGAAAAAGCAAAACAGCAATTTTATACAAGTCTTGAAAGAACTGGAGCGGGCTATTTTGATTTTTATCTTCTTCACGCATTGCAACGCAACAACTACAAAAAATACGACGAATATCACATCTGGGATTTTGTCCGCGAATTAAAATCAAAAGGTCTTGTAAAACATTACGGATTTTCTTTTCACGGAGATCCAGATTTGCTTGAAGAACTTTTGACAAATCATTCCGATGTTGATTTTATTCAACTTCAGATAAATTATGCGGACTGGGAAAATCCAGGAGTCGCTTCTCGTGCGTGTTACGAAATCGCCCGAAAACACAACGTTCCGATTACAATTATGGAGCCGATAAAAGGCGGTGCGCTTGCAAATCCGATTCAGGCGGTTAAAGATGTTTTTGACTCTGCAAAAGAAACTTATGGCGAAGAAAACTTCGACAAAAGCGAAAACGCCCGAAAACTTTCCTACGCATCTTGGGCAATTCGTTACGCTGCCTCGCTCGACGGAATCATCACGGTTTTGTCAGGAATGTCGAATCTTGAACAAATGGAAGATAATCTTTCTTATATGCGGAATTTCAAACCGCTTTCTGACGGAGAGAAAGAAGTTATCAAAAAAGCACAAGTTGCATTACTTTCGGACAATTCAATTGCATGTACTGCTTGCCACTATTGCACGGATGGTTGCCCACAGAATATTCCGATTCCAGAAATATTTGCTGTAAAAAATAATTTAGTTAGATTTAAAAGTTGGGACGGCGGAAAACAAGATTATGCAACTGCAACTATAAATCAAGGCAAAGCAAGTGATTGCATTGAATGTGCTGCTTGTGAAGGTTCTTGTCCGCAGCATTTGCCGATTATCAAGCTTTTAAAAGATTGTCGCGTTATGGAAGCGTAAAAAAAAGTTATCCTTAAAAAGTTTTGAAGTGCACCTCAATTATTGAACAAAAAAGTTCAATAATTGAGGTGCACTTTTTATGCAATATTTGCTTGTTGACATATCTAGAATAACACAAGATAAATGTTTTTATCTTTTATGTGCAAAGAAAGTTTTAAAATAAAAACTTGAAAGTTAAATTTTAAAAATTGCTATTCAATTGCATAAAAATTCACTATTATAATAAATATGAAACACGCAATGCAAAAATTACAGGAAGATGCAAAAAAGTTCGGACCACTTTGTGTTGGACTTGATACTGATTCTTCCTACATTCCAGAAAATATAATCAAAGAATATCCAACGGCTGCAGACGCAGTTTTGGCTTACAATCTTGCTTTAATCGAACGAATTAAAAAAGACCAAAGTGCTTGTTGCTTTAAAATTCAAATTGCATATTACGAAGCGATGGGACTTAAAGGAATGGAAGTATACGCAAAAACAGTTCGTGCTGTTCGAGAATCAGGCTTTATTGCAATCAGCGATATCAAACGTGGCGACATTGCCGCAACTGCTGGAGCGTATGCTCGTGCACATTTTTCTGGCGATTTTGAAACAGATATTATTACGATAAATCCTTATATGGGATTTGATACATTACAACCTTTTACAGAATATGTCGCAGCCGAAAAAGGAGCAAAATCAATGTTTGTTCTTTTGCGAACTTCAAATCCCGGAATGATAGATATTGAACAGCAAGAATTAAAAAACGGCGGTCGCGTTCTTGACCAAGTAGGAAATGAACTTAACAAGATTCTTGCAAAAAGCAAACAAGAATATCCCAATCAAACATGTTCTCCAGTTGGAGCCGTTGTCGGTTGCACAGAAGAAAGTGATGCTCGTTTTTTGCGTGATACGTATCCTGAAATTTTCTTTCTTATCCCAGGTTATGGTGCACAAGGTGGGGCTGCAAAAATTTGTTCGATTCTTTTGCAAAGATGTGGCGGAACTGTAAATTCAAGTCGCGGAATTCTTTGTGCTTGGAAAAACGATATTTCCCTCGAAGAGAAAATAAAAAACAATATTTTGACAATGGAAGATTTAATTGAATCAAGTGCTAAAGCAGCACGTGATTCAAAAAAGGAATTAACGAGTTTTTAAAAATCGTTAATTTGTGTTAAGACAATTTTTATGGAGGAAAAAATGAGCGAAACAAAAGATTGTCAAGGCAACACAATTCCAATTTATGCAAAAGGAATTGTATCGGCAAATACTGTCGTAACTGGCGCAGTTCCACAAGGCAGTGTTTATTCTCTTAAAGTGAATATTGTTGCAAAAGAAAAATCGTTCCCAAAATCTGGACAATTTTATATGCTTAGAGCAACAAAAGGAAATATTCTAGTTGGACGACCAATTAGTGTTTTTCATTCAGAAATATTAAAACCAAATAAAGAAAATCCAAAATTATTTGATGGAATAATTGAATTTTTGATTCTCGAAAAAGGAAAAGGAACTAGCGAACTTTGTTCACTTGAAAAAAATGACCACATAGATATTTTAGGACCTTTGGGAAATATTTTTCCTTGTCCAAAAATATCAAAAAAAACACTCGACAAAAATTCATCTAAAGTAAAAGTTTGTATTGTTGGTGGCGGAATTGGAATTGCACCAGTTGCTGGTTTTGCTGAAACACTTGAAGCAAAATCTTATGATTTTTATGCAAGTTTCAAATCTGGAAAATACGGACTTAAAAATATTAAAGCAGCAAAACTTACAATTACGACTGACGATGGTTCGGTCGGAACAAAAGGAATGTTACCTGTTGCACTCGATGAAAATGTAATCAAGCAAAAAGGTTACGAAGTAATTTATGCGTGTGGTCCAAATCCAATGCTTGCATATATTAAAACGATAGCAGAAAAAGCAAATGTAAAATGTTATCTAAGTATGGAATCTAGAATGGCATGCGGAATGGGAGTTTGTCTTGGATGTACGATTGAAACTACTGACGGATATAAACGATGTTGCAAAGATGGTCCTGTTTTTGATGGAGCAAAATTAGTTTTTAGCAAACCGTCAATGGTTGCTCCTCAAATCTTGAAAGCTCGCAACAACAAAAAAGTAAAGCCAAATCTTAATGTAAAAATCTGCGATGTAGTTTTAAAAAATCCAGTAATCGGAAGTTCTGGTACTTTTGGTTTTGGTGTTGAATACAAAGATGTTTTTGATGTGAATAAACTTGGAGCAATCGCAAGTAAAGGTCTTACTATTGAACCGCGTCAAGGAAATTCAGGGATTCGACTTTGGGAAACTCCGTCAGGACTTATGAATTCTATTGGACTGCAAAATCCTGGAATTCCACATTTTATTGAACATGAACTTCCTGCAATGCTAAAACTCAAACCTGTAACAATTGCCAATCTTTCTGGTTCTACTTTGGAAAGTTATATAGAGGGCGCAAAACTTTTGGATAAGACAGAAGTTCCTATAATTGAATTGAATATTTCTTGCCCAAATGTAAGCACTGGAGGTGCTGCTTTTGGAATGAGTTGTTCATCTGCTAACGAAATTACAAGAGCAATTCGTGCAATTACAAAAAAGCCATTAATTGTAAAACTTACTCCGCAAGCAAGTGATGTTGTCGGCGTTGCACTTACTTGTATTGAAGCTGGCGCTGATGGAATAAGTTTGTGCAATTCATTTCAGGCAGTGGCAATTGATATTGAAAAAGGGCGCCCAGTATTTGATAATGTAAAAGCTGGTTTTGGTGGACCTGCAATTCGTCCAATTGCACTTAAACTTGTTTATGAAGTTTGTTCGGCGATAAAACAATTGCCAAAAGAAAAGCAAGTTCCAGTTCTTGGCATTGGTGGAATTGCAACTTGGCAAGATGCCGTTGAATTTATTATGGCAGGAGCAACAGCAATTCAAGTTGGAACAAATACTTTTGCAAATCCAAATTCAATGATAGAAATTATCGAAGGACTTAAAATGTTTATGATGCGAAAAGGTTTTGAAAATATTGAAGATTTTAGAGGTTGTGCTCTTTAATCAAAAATTAAAATCTTAATTTTGCATTGATTCGTGCGGAGGGTTTCATACCCCGACGCTTGCGTCGTAAAAAGGGTACAAAATCCGACTGCGACACCTTATGAGAAAGAGCGATACTTCGAACGCTAGCGGCGAGGTTCGTTCATTATAATTGTTAACGAAAAAAAAGAGGCCATTCCATTCTTTTTGGATAGCCTCTTTTTTTTACAAACTTTGTTTTAGTTAGACATTAAATTGGTCTAGTTCTGTTTCAATATCATTGATTGCATTTCCCATTTGTGTTGCTACAGCAGAAAGTGCGTTTCCGGTTTCATTGATTTTTTTAGTTCCCAAAGTCATTTCACTCATTCCAGTTGACATTTTGTTTGTTGCATTTTGCAAGCGGGCAATTTCATCAAGAATTGATTTGTTGCCGACAGTCATTTCTTTTGACGCAATTTTTACTTCGGAAGAATTGTTGTTTAAAACACTTAAAGCTTCGCTAATTTGCTGTGAACCAATTTTTTGTTCATTCATTGCGTGCGTAATTTCTTGAACAAGTGAATTTGTAAAATTGAGTTCCTTTGATACTGAACTGAAAATTGATTGAGATTCATCTGATTCTTTTACAATATTTGATACTGAATCTTGAATTGCTTTTAATTGTGCACCGATTGTTTTTGATTGGCTAGAAGAAGATTCTGAAAGCTTTCGAATTTCATCTGCAACAACGCTAAAACCTTTTCCAGCATCTCCAGCATGTGCAGCTTCAATT
>CAZOTD010000134.1:0-4858 GCA_964582685.1 uncultured Treponema sp.
CATTAACTTCTCAAAAAGAGTAATCATTTTAGAAACTAAAAGAAGCTTCAGTAACAAAAAAAGTTGCTGGAGCTTTTTTTGTCTTGTCATCAATATCAGATTCAAATGTGTCAAATATTGGTCAGTCACTGTATCTTATAAAGTTAGAAACTTCAAAACTTGAAATAGTGCCTAACACTTTTGATAGAAAGTTAAAAAGATATGTTTTGTTTAAATATAATATGATAAAACATGGAATATAGACTGTTTTGTACATATTCAAAATTTGATTCTTTTGTTAAAAAAAAATTTACTGTTCAAGCTGTTCAAGCATTGTGTATTGTATAAGTTTCGTTGAGAATTTTAAGGGTTATCATTATAAGACTAGATTGTTGCTTCTATTTTATGAAAGAGAAGATTTTTATGGAAAATAGCGGACATTTGTTTACAATAGAATGTTCTACAAGATTTTTGGTAGATTCTGTGCTATTATGTTAAAAAATGAGTATTGTTATAGAAGATTTGTTGCGGAATATCTTAATATAAATAATTATGAAGGATTATAGTATGGCAGAAGAATATATAAGAAAACTAAAAGAAGGTAAACCTGTTGTTGCTATTTGTTATGATTTTGATAAAACACTTACACCAGATGATATGCAGGCTCAAGGTTTCATACAATCTGTTGGCTATGATGTTTCTTCATTTTGGGAAAAATCAAATGCTTTGGCAGAGAATAATGATATGGATCAGAATCTTGCTTATATGTATACAATGCTTCATGAATCTGAAGGAAAAGTCCTTTTTACAAAAGACAAGTTAATAGAATACGGCTCAAAGATTCAACTTTTTCCAGGCGTAGAGGATTGGTTTAAAAGAATCAAAAATTATGCATACGATAAGGGTGTTATTCTCGAGCACTATATAATTTCATCAGGCTTAAAAGAAATGATAGAGGGAACTAAAGTTTCTAAGTTTTTTGAAAAAATATATGCAAGTTCATTTTATTATAACGAAAACAATGTCGCTGTGTGGCCAGCCCAAGTTGTTAATTATACAAACAAGACGCAATTTCTCTTTCGGATAGAGAAAGGAACTCTTGATGTTAATGATTCGGGAATTAATGACTATTTTCCTCCGGAGAATATCCGAATTCCATTCAGAAATATAATTTATATTGGGGACAGTGATACAGATATTCCTTGTATGAAATTAGTGAATGTAAATGGTGGACATTCTATTGGTGTTTATAATCCAAATACAAAAAAGAAAGAGAAAGTATATAAAATGATGCATGACAACAGAATTAAATATTTTGCTCCTGCAGATTACACAGATAGTTCTGATTTAGATAAACTTGTAAAAGCAATTATTGACAGAACATATTACAATGAAGTTCTTGAAAATATTCACTATGCTAATAAAAAAGAATATGAAGAAGATGAAACTAATTTCACAGATGAGCAGAAAAAGAAGAAATCTTTAATATTAAATTTAGAAGAAAGTGGGAGTTTTAAAACTACCCACACTATTATTTCAGAATTGCGTAAAATTGGGTATTGGAATGATTCAGAAGCAACTTGGCTTTGTGAAATAGCCTGCAATAATAGTCAGGTCAATTATATTCTTCTAGATAATGATGTCGCTAGATTTTACAGAAGCATTATTGATATGGCAGATTCTTCTAATGAGAATGTTATAGAAATTAAGAAAAAATTAAAGTAACGAAATTGTCGTAAGCCCAAATCCTAGTTAATCGAATACAAAGAAAGTCGGCGTGATGTATTGTTCACTGGCAAGAGTCAATAGAGCTTCCTCTTGTGGTTGTTGACTTGATGTATAGTAAGTCGCTATAAAAAAAACAAATGCAGTGACTTTTTTTCATAAAAGTGTTGCAAAACAGTTTTGTATAATAAATTGCCAAAAGTACGGAGATTATAATCACCGCTTGAATTCTCCGTACTTTTTAGATATATTTTTTGTATGATTGAAAGGAAAATATCTGACGAACTAAAATCCGCAATGGCGGAGTATCCTTCTGTAACGCTTTTCGGGCCTAGACAGTGTGGAAAGACAACTCTTGCAAAAGAACTGTTTTCTTCTTTCAGTTATGCAAATTTGGAAGATGCTCAAACACAGCTTTTAGCGCAAACTGATTCGGAGGAATTTTTCACAAAATATCCAGAGCCTGTAATTATAGATGAAATTCAGCGTGTGCCGACGCTTCTTTCCGCCGTTCAGGTTCGGATAGATAAAAATCACAAAGCCGGGCAATACTTGATAACTGGCAGTCAGCAGATTCCGCTAAAAAAGGCGGTGGCACAGTCGCTTGCCGGAAGAACTCTTGTTATGAATATGCTTCCGCTTTCTTTGGAGGAACTTTCAGATTCGGGGATTGACCTTGACCGAGATACTCAGCTTGTAGCCGGTTTTATGCCTTTTTTGTATAAGGAAAAAGGTCATTCTCCGTCGGATTTTTACAGAAGTTACATAGATACATATTTGGAACGCGATGTTGCAGGAATTGGCGCTGTGCAGGATTTAACAAAGTTTATGGCGTTTTTAAAATTGCTGGCGGGCAGAACCGGGCAACTGGTTAATAATTCCGCACTTTCTGGCGAAGTGGGAGTAAGTAGCACAACGATAGGCTATTGGATTTCTGTATTGGAAGCATCTCACATCATATTTCGATTGAAACCTTGGTATACATCGCGGACAAGTCAAGTTGTAAAGACTCCGAAAATATATTTTTGCGATACAGGTCTTGCCTCAAGTCTTCTTGGAATAGAAACTCCGTCGCAAATGTCCCGCGATCCGTTATTGGGCAGTTTGTTTGAAAATATGGTTGTCCTTGAAGCCTTTAAGGAATGTCTTAATTCTGGCATGTCAAAAGAAAATCTTTATTTTTTTAGAAACAGCAACGGCCTTGAAGTCGATTTGGTTCAAGAAAAAAATGAAAAACTAAATCTTTTTGAAATAAAAAGCGGAAAAGCTTTGGACAAGAAATTCTTAAGAGGGATGAAAAGTTTTAGAAATCATTTTATCAAAGAGCAAAATGAAGAAAAACTTGGAACTGTGATATATTCTGGCGAAGATGTGCCGTCACTCAACGGATTCGCTTTTGTAAATTACAAGAAAACATCATCGTTATTTTGTTCAACTGAAGAAAAATTCAGGCTGGAATTTTAATCACAGAAAAAAATATTTTAAAGTAAAAAGTTGTCATGCTGAATTCATTTCAACATCACGTTATAAAAAGCGCTATATAAAAAGAATAAAACACGGTGGTTGAGGTTCTCGTTCCGAATGGCACGCAAGCAATCGCCATATATAGCGATAAGTTCCCTTAGAGAGCCTCAATGACCGCTACGTTCTAAACTTATTGGACAGCCTCATTTATGTCCAACCTGAATTTTTAATTTATGGATTCCAAAACAAGTTCGGAATAACTGCATTTTGTTGTAAAAATCTAAACATTCCAATTTTCTAATAAAAGCGAAATTATTCAGAAAGGAACAGAGAATAAAATAGCTGTGTGATTTTCTGGATAAATCTTTATTTTATCATAAAAAGAGATAAAATAAGGATTGTTGAACCAATATTTCATCGTAATCAAAAGATTTTTGTTAATATTTTAATTTTTTTGGTTTTTGTTCAAAAAAAAATTGACAACTCAAAAATAATTTCATATATTTTTTTATATGGAATCTATTACAGACAGTGAAGCATCAAGAGCAACAACAGATTCTGCAAAACTTAATGTTCCTATTGACGAATACTATAACTTAGTCCTTCACGAATATGATAATGAAAGAGGACGAAAACAAAGCATTGAAACTAGAAGCGGAATTCTACTTTCTCTAGAAACTGCTTTTTTTGCAATTATATTTGATGAAAACATCTCGTTAGATATTTTTTCTTTATCTTTTCAACCTTTGTCTTTTATTTCTTTGATTGAAATATTAACTGAATTGGCGTTTTATGTATTCTTTTTTATTTCAATCCTGTTTTCTTTTTTCTCTTTAAAAATAAGGAACTATGCATTCTATAATGTGTCGCAAATAACAACCGACACTTTGTTGTCAAAGCGTGTGCCTGCTGTTGGACAGATTATTTTGGATATTGCAGAGGCTATCGACAAAAATAGACAAGAAAATAATAAGAAAGCTAAATACTTTAATAATTCAATTATTTGCATTGTTATTTGTATTGCTTGTTTGTTTATATATAAAACCATTATAGGAGGAAAATGATGGCAGAACAATTTAATATGGATATTTATAAGGCGGCATTGGAGAAAGGCTATTATGAGCCTCCAAAAGATAACGCAGGTGTCAACAAGAGTCCTAATCTTGTTTTTTTGGGTGACAGTGTTTCTTTTGATAAAAATTCCAACTTAACTCGTTTGGCAGAAGATTACAAACCGCATAACATTGAATTTAGACAGTTTAGTGAAGACGGTGAAAAATAGTATAACTTGCTTATTTGCTTGGAAAAATTAAACCGCAAGGCAAAAATGTCTTTTTGTCTTGCGGAAACATAGATTTCCACTCAAAATACAGTTTTGCTCAGGTTTTCTGTTTTTGGAATTCGCTACGCTAAAAAAAAATAAAGTTTCATGTACCAAAAACTTGAATTCGAATTTATTGCCATCCCCTTAAAAATCAAAAACTGATTCCAAATTATTCCGAGAGAATTTTAATTTTGCTGAACATTTTATTAAGCCGTTCCTTGTCGAAGTGAAGATATTCTGCGATTGTGAAGACTGCGATTTCCGATTCGTTTGAAATCAATTGCAGAATTTCGGAAAGTTTTTTCATTTTCGTTTTCCCTGCGATGATCCGCAAGTTCCACGAGGCGAAGGCAAGCGGGGAAGATG
>CAZOTD010000135.1:0-4848 GCA_964582685.1 uncultured Treponema sp.
ATTTTGGACTTGGCGTAATTACACAACAAGAAAAATCGTTATTATATAAAAAGTATTTTTTTAAAAGCTTGCAAATATAATTTTTATCATTTGCAATTTCTTTTTTTAAACTATCAATTGCAGATTGAAGATAAAGTCCTGTTGTAGGATTTTCTCCAAAAATCCAAAAATTAAGAACGCGTTTCATATAAACTAGAGAATAAGGACCATACGCTCTTTTTATTTCTTTCATTTCAATTTCAAACTGCATTAACGCACAGTCGATGTCGTCTTGATTAATTCCATTTTCAACAAGTTTTTCAACAACATTGATTACAACTTTATAAAGTTTTTCAGTATTTTTCTTTTTAAAACCATCAACGCCGACAGAAAAATAACTGTACAAAAATCCTCCAGAAAAACCGTTATACGATGAAACTTCTTTTGCAAGTCCACAATCAATCAAAGCCTTTGTCAAAGGAGAGCCATCATTTTGAGTAAGAATATCAGAAATAAGTTTTTGCTCAAGGAATTCTTTTAGAGATGTAAGTTTTGGAAAACGCCAAGAATAAAAGACAGAAGGTTTTTCGTCTTTATCATGTTCTAGGACATTTGGACCAAAAACTTCAACTGAAATCGGCGGCGGTAATTTACGTTTTTTTTCTGTTTTAAGAATTTCAAGAGGAGTTACAGAAAGTTCAGAATAATAATCAAGACGCACTTCAAGTCGATTAAGAAGAAATTCTTGAAGAAAATCAAGTTGCTTTTCTGTTGAAATATTTCCATAAAGAAAGACAAGGCAGTTATTTGGGCGATAAAATTTTTTGTGTGTTAAAAGATATTGTTCATAAGTCAAGTTTGGAATTTCGGCGGGATTCCCACCAAAATCCAAATCTGCAATTGTCCCCGGAAGTATTGAAGAAATCACAGCATTATTGCATATAGAATCAAATGATGAATAAACGCCTTTCATTTCATTATATACAACACCTTGAATTGAATATTCACCAGTTGCATTTTTTTCAAGATGATATGCTTCTTGCATAAATGCTTCTTTTTTTAATTTCGGAAAGAAAACGCTGTCGGCATAAACTGAAACAAGGTTAAAATAATCTTGTTCAATAACAGAACTCACTGGATACATCGTAGTCATTTGTCCTGTCAAAGCATTAAGATAAGTTTTTAAAGATTGATTTTCAAGATGAATAAATGGATCGCGAATCGGAAATTTTTCTGAACCGCATAAAACAGAATGTTCAAGAATGTGTGAAACTCCAGTAGAATTTTCTGAAGGAGTTCGAAAACAAAAACTACAAAGATTTTCAGTATCATCGTTTAAAAGATGAAAAACTTCAAGACCTGTTTTTTTGTGTCGTAGATAAATCGCCACAGAAGAAATTTCATTTATTTCTTCGATTGAAATTATATCAAAGCCTTTGTATTGTTTGTCATCTAATTGCATTTTTATCCTCTAATTTTTATTCAATATATTCATCTTCATCACGACCTTTTATTCTAAGTTCTCCGCGTTCCCAAGCATGTCGTAAGTGAGAATAAAATTTTTGCGTAATTTCGTTGCAATCTTTTTTTAACATTGGTTTTCGAATTTCTTCCTCTTGCGAAACTGAAAGAGAACGTCCAGAAGACATATTGTTAAAAATCTTATCTCTAAAAGCGGAATCCTTATCAGCAACGAGATAAGCAATTTCTGTATCAGTAAGTTCACGAAGATAATTTTGAATAAATTTATCATCGCTATTAAGAACATCATCAACTGTAAATAATTTTTCTTGAAGTTCATCACCAAGAGCAGGATCATCATTTTTAAGAGTAGCAAGAATATCTTGTTCAGCTTTAAAATCCATTTTCTTTAAAATCTCTGCAAGAACAGATTTTCCATCAATTGAATTAGTTTTTACATCAATCTGTGCAAGAGATTTTTCGTGAATAACTTTATCAAGTCTTTTTATTATATCAGGCATTACTTTTTTAGTTTGTGCAAGATTTAAAATAACTTCTTTTTTATCTTTGTCACTTAATTTGTTAATACAATCTGCAGCTTTTTTTGGTGGCAAATATGAAAATACAACAGCACGAGTATTGTTTGCTTCATCTTTTAATAATTGCAAGATTTGTTCAGGTTGTTTTTCTGCAAGATAAGAAAAAGGTTTTTCTTCTTCTTGAATGTTAAGTCGATTCATCAAATCTTGAGAACGTTGTTTTCCAAATGCTTTTTCAAGAATAAGTTGTGCAGTATGAGTTCCGCCGCCTTCTTTTACTCTTTCTAAAACGGAATTAAATTCTTCAAGAATTGATGTCGCTTCTTCTGGTTCAATTTTTCGAACAGCTGTAATTTCTGGAATTATTTTTTCTGTTTCTTCTTGGCTTAAATGTTTTAAAACTTCCGCAGCAGAATCGACACCTATTAAAATTAAAAATTTTGCAACACGACGATAAACATTTTCCTTGCCTTTTTCGGCTTCAGGAATTTTTAAAAGTCCGCCTTGAGTTAACGCTTCTGTTGCAATTTTTAATTGAGGGTCAGGCTCAAAATTATCAGATTTTTTTACAGTTTTTAAGTCAATTGCTTCTTTTATTTTTTCAATTTGTTTAGTTGACGCAACTTTAGAAGTTTTAGAAGTTTTAGAAAGTGTAGCATCTTCATTAGAAGTGTCAGACTTTTTTGCTGCAGTTTTATAAGCATTTAATCTGTAGTCATTTAAATTCATCTTCTGCTCCCCAATTTTATTTTTTACCAGACAGAATTAAGACCATCTGGTTTAAGTTGAAAATGACTAAACTCCATTGAAAAAGATGCGCGACCTTGCGTTGCAGAACGAAGATTTGTACTAAAACCAAACATCTTAGCCATCGGAGCTTGAGCATGAACAAGTTCTGATGTAGGTTTTGAATCTTGTCCTAAAACCATTCCACCTCGCTGAGTTATTTGGCTCATTGCTTCTCCAACAAATTCTTTTGGACAAGAAATTTCAACATTCATAACTGGTTCAAAAAGTTGTGGCGATGCATCTTTACAAGCTTTATCAAAAGCCATTGCCGTACAAGATGCAAATGCAAAAGGAGTTGAAGAAGTTTCGTTATATTCAATTGAAGTTACATCAACCATCGTATCTGTGCAAGGATAGCCATATTGAATTCCAGATTCAAGTGAACTTTTTACACTTTGTTCAATTGCTTCAATTATTTCATCAGGAACATTTTTACAATTTGCAGAAATTCTATAATCGTTGCCAAGTCCTTGTTCTCTTGGACTTACTTTGATTGTAATTCCAGCAGTATTTTCTTTTCCAGCAAGAACTTTAGAAAAAGTCTCTGTTGCAGAATTTTCTGAAGTAACTGCCTCTCGATAAGTAACTTGAGGATTTCCGACACGGCACTTAACTCCAAAATCATCTTTCATTCGAGTAACAAGAACATCAAGATGCAATTCTCCCATTCCCGAAATTATAAGTTGACCAGTTTCGGAATCTTCGTGATGAGTAAAAGTAGGATCTTCCTTTGAAAGAATTTCAAGAGTTTCGTTCATTTTGTCACGCTCAGAAAGACTTTCAGGTTCAATTGCAATTGAAATTACAGGCTCAGGGAATTTTACACTTTCGAGTACAACAGGGAATCCTTCGCTGCCAAGAGTGTCGCCAGTTTGTGAAATTTTAAGACCAATAAAAACGGCAATGTCGCCTGCACTAACGCTATCCATCGGTTCAGATTTATTTGAATGCATACGAAGAATTCGATTTACGCGTTCTCGTTTTTTTTTGCCAATATTAAAAACTTGTGAACCAGACTGAATTTTTCCTGAATACATTCGAACATAACAAAGAGCGCCCATTTCTCTGTCATGTTGAATTTTAAACACAAGCCCTAAAGGCATTGCATTTTCTTTGCAAGGAACTTCTACTTGTTCTTCTTTATCTTTTTTAAAATGAATTCCTTTTGCTGCTGGAATATCAATTGGACTTGGAAGATAATCGACAATTGCGTCAATTAAAGGTTGAACTCCTTGATTATGTCGTGCACTTCCCATTACAAACGGAACAAACGAACGATTAATAGTTCCGACACGAATTGCAGATTTTAATTGTTCAAGGGAAATCTCTTTGCCTTCAAGATATAATTCTGCAAGTTCATCATTAGTCGAAGCAACCATATCGATAAGTTTTTCTCGCCATTGAGTTGCCATAGCAACACGGCTTGAATCAATTTCAGTTTCTGTAATTTTTTCACCATCAGAAGATTCGTCCCAACGAATCTCTTTCATCGAAAGTAAATCTATAACGCCTTCAAAATTAGAACCTTCACCAATTGGAATTTGAAGAGCAAGACATTGTGTTTCGAATTTATTATGGACATCTTCCATAGAACCAAAAAAGTCAGCACCAATTCTATCCATCTTATTCATAAACCCAATGCGGGGAACATTAAATTCATCGGCTTGTTTCCAAACAGTTTCAGTTTGAGGTTGAACACCATCAACTGCGCAAATTACAGCAACTGCACCGTCAAGAACACGAAGTGAACGCTCAACTTCTGCTGTAAAATCGACATGTCCTGGAGTATCTATAATATTGATTTGACAATCTTTCCAATAAGTAGTTGTAGCAGCAGAACAAATTGTAATTCCACGCTCTTGTTCCTGTGCCATCCAATCCATAGTGGCCTGTCCGTCGTCAATTTCTCCAATTTTGTGAATTTTTCCTGTATAGTAAAGGATTCGTTCTGTTGTAGTAGTTTTACCAGCATCAATGTGTGCCATAATTCCGATATTTCGCATTTTTTCTAATGTCATATTTTCCCCTAATAATAATCAAATATTATAGAATAAAATCTATTTTTTGAATAGATATCAAT
>CAZOTD010000136.1:0-4836 GCA_964582685.1 uncultured Treponema sp.
GTGTTTTTGTTTGGTTCAACATTCATCGAATCTTCAAGAATCTGAAGATTCTCTTTTAAACTTTTTAGTTGAGTTGCTAAAGGAAATTTATTTTCTAAATATTCAAGATTTATTTTTGCAGTTTCATAATCTTTTAAAGCAATTAAAACACTTATATAATTTACAAGCAAATCAGAATTATCAGGATTATCAGAAACAAGGCTTGCATATTGTATAGATGCATTTTGTAAATCTCCTTTCATTGCTGTCAAATATGCAAGCGAAGATTTTATACTAACATTTTTTTCATCTTTTTTAAGAATATTTTTAAAAACTTTTATTGCTTCATCATATTGTTTTGTGTAAGAATAACATTGTCCGATTTTGTAATAGCAAGCATCGTGAAGAGATTTATCTTTCATTGCAAATTCATAAAGACCAATTGCTTTCGTATAATTTTCAAGTTTTACATATTCTTCAGCGAGATTATAATATTCAAGATAAATATTTTTAATTACAACATTTTTTTCTCCAGGAACAAAAATTGTATTTGTTTTACAAGAAATTAAAAAAAATAAAATGCTGACAAAAAATAAAAAATTCTTTTTCATAATTTATAATCAAATCAAATTCCAAGCATATTAGCAAGTTGTTTTACATTAAGATGAACATTTGTAAGCTGGACATGAGTCGGACTTATTATTTTAATTTCAGAATCTGTAAGCCCGAGAGAAAGAATTAATGCAGAAATTGCAGGTCTTACATAACGAGCATCTTGAAATTCAAGATCAAGTGTAAGTTCATATTTAGAATTATCAAGTTTTGTAAAACTTCCTTTTGAATATACAAGTCTAAAAAGTCGAGTTGAAAAATCCGCACCAAGAAGATTTGATAGGAATGCTTGAGGTCTTACAATGTAAAAATGAATATCAGGAACATCTTCTGCAATCCATTTATACAAATCAGTTTGTTTCCAATCAGAACGATATACTTCTTCAAACTCAAGCGCATTATCTAAAGGTTTGTTAATAAAATCGTATTCTAAACTGTAGAGATCAAGCATTGGTTTTACATTTTTAGAAAGACATAAGATATTTGAATTAGGAAACGAAATTTGAATATTATCATTAAAAAAATAGTCGTAAGATTTTAAAGCCGATAATTCTTGTTCGGCAAGAGATTTTACAATGTATGTATCTTTTTTAAAACCATTTTTCTTTAATGCAGAATTTGCTATGCTTGGAATATTTGCTTTTCCTGAAATTTGAAAACGTCTTTTATCATTGCGAGAACCAAAAGACACATAAATATCATCGATTTTAGAAAGAATCATATTTGCATCTTGTTCACTAATTGTATTTGCATAAGATAAAAGAATATTTTGACAAAGTTCCTTATTATTCTTTATGGGAATATGAATATACATTGACGCTTCATCATCAAGAAGATTAATTGGTGCAACTAATTTTTTTTCTTGTTGAACAGAAGATGTTTTACAACCAATTAAAATTATAAGAGTAAACAGAAAAATTAAAGAAGTTAAACAAAAAAAATTCTTATTACCGTTTTTCAACTTTAATACTCCAAGTCTTGTCGTCTGCTTCAATTTTTTCACCGTCAAGATTATCAACCCAAGCAAATTCAATAGTAAGAGTTTCACTTTTAATAAAATCAGCAAAAGCATCAAAAGCCGCTTTAAGTTCAGAATCGCCTGCAATTGTAAGTTTAATTCGGTCAGTTACTTCAAAACCACTATCCTTTCGTAAACTTTGGATTCCACGAATGAGATCTCGAACATACCCTTCTTTTTTAAGATCATCCGTAATTTTTGTATCAAGTCCAACTGTAAGAGTTCCTTCATTGATAACTTTTACATTTTCTTTTTCAGTGCGATCAACAATAATTTTATCTTCTGTCAAATCTACAGTTTTATCTCCAACTTCAATTGTAAGTTTTGAACCATCAAGAATAGATTGAATTGCACTTTGATTAAGTGCAAGAATTTTTGAAGCGGCTTCTTTCATAAGAGCACCAAGTTCTTTTCCAAGAACTTTAAAATTTGCCTTCGCTGTGAATTCAACAAGTTCATCTTCACGATCATGAAAAATTACTGATTTGACATTAAGTTCTTCTTTAATTGAATCGAGCATTTCAGCAAGAACAGCTTTTTCTTCTGCCTTTCGTGTTACAAGTGCAACGCTTGCAAGAGGTTGTCGATTTTTCAGATTAAACTGGTTGCGCAAACTTCTTCCCATTGAAATTGCTTTTTGAACTATATCCATTTTGAACTCAAGTTTTTCATCATGGAATTTTTCATTGTAAACAGGGAAATCTTCAAGATGAACAGATTCTTTGTCTTCTGAAGTTTTTAGATTTTGCCACATTACTTCTGTAATAAAAGGAATAAACGGAGCGGCAACTTTTGCAAAAGTTTTGAGCGCTATGTATAAAGATTCGTATGCTTCAGTTTTATCGCTATCATTTTCGCTTTTCCAAAACCGTCGTCTTGAACGGCGAATATACCAATTATTAAGTTGGTCAATAAAATCAACAATCGGATCAATTGCCGCAGAAAGATCATATTCATCCATTGCAACTGTAACTTTCTTTACAAGCGATTGAGTTACAGACAAAAGCCAACGGTCAAGAGGATTTTCAGGAAGTTTATTTTCAAAAGCATTGCCTGTACAAGTAACTTTGTCTATATTTGCATAAGTTACAAAGAATGAATAAGAATTCCACAATGGAATTATGATTGATTTTAATACATCACGAACGCCATCATCTGAGTAGCGAATTTCATCAGCTTTGACAACAGCAGAATGCATAAGAAAAAGTCGAATAGCATCGGCTCCAAATTTATTAATTGCTTCAACAGGATCTGTATAATTTCGAAGTGACTTTGACATCTTTCGACCGTCAGATGCAAGAACAATTCCATTTACAATACAATTTTTAAATGCAGGTTTATCAAAAAGTTGCGCTGCAAGAACAGTAAGTGTGTAAAACCAACCTCGAGTTTGATCAAGTCCTTCTGAAATAAAATCTGCGGGAAAGTGTTGTTCAAAATATTCTTTATTTTCAAACGGATAATGTTGTTGTGCATAAGGCATTGAACCTGATTCAAACCAACAGTCAAATACTTCAGGAATTCTTTTCATTGAGCCATTTTTACATTTTGGACAAGCAAATGAAATTTTATCAACGAATTGTTTATGAAGATTATTTGGATATATTCCACTAAGCTCTTTTAATTCATTGCGACTTCCAACACAAATTGTGTGTTTACATTCAGGATTATCACAACGCCAAATTGGAATTGGATTTCCCCAATAACGATTTCTACTTACGGCCCAGTCACGACTTCCTTCAAGCCATTTACCAAAACGACCTTCCTTAATATGTGCAGGCTGCCAATTAATTTGGGAATTTGCGTGCAAGAGTTTATCGTGATAGTCAGCAACCTTTACAAACCAAGAACCAATTCCACGATAAATAAGAGGTGATTTACATCTCCAACAATGAGGATATGAGTGAACAATTGAATCTCGCTTTACTAGTTTGCCTTCATTTTTGAGTCGAGTAATAATATCTTTATCACAATCTTTTACAAATCTGCCTTGATAGTCAAAAACTTCTTTTGTGAATTTACATTCAGCGTCAATTGGTTCTACATCAGGAACGCCACTACCTTTAAAAACTTTATTATCTTCTTCACCAAATGCAGGCGCAATATGAACGATTCCAGTTCCGTCATCTGTAGAAACATATTCAGCATTAAACATTCTGAATGCACCATTTTCACATTTTTGCCCTGAAATTTCTTCGCAATATTTTGCGTCTTTTAAATTAGCAAAATATGGAAATAAAGGTTCATATTCAGCATCAAGAAATTCCTTTCCTTTTGCTTTATAGATAATTTCGTAATCTGCAGAATTTTTATAGTAAGCGGAAAGTCTTGCTTCAGCAAAAATATATTTATCTCCAGATTCCTTATCAAGAATTTTTACATAATCAATTTCTGGTCCCATACAAAGACCAAGATTTGAAGGAAGAGTCCAAGGCGTTGTAGTCCAAGCCAGAAAATATGTTTTTCCATCAGCCATACTTGAATCTTTAAAACCTTCAGGTGATTTTGTAATTTTAAATCGCACCGTTACAGTTTGGTCTTGAACATCTTTATAACCTTGTGCAAGTTCATGCGTTGAAAGAACAGTTGCGCAACGTGGACAATATGGAAGAATATATTTTCCCTCATAGATAAGATTTTTATCCCAGAGAGATTTTGCAACCCACCATATTGATTCCATGAATTCTGGATTCATAGTTTTGTAATCATTATCAAAATCGACCCATCTTCCCATGCGTGTAATCGTTTTTCGCCACTCAGTTGTATATCGTAAAACGGAAGCCTGACATGCTTCATTAAATTTATCGATTCCGTAATTTTCGATTTCGTGTTTTGAATTAAGTCCAAGTTCCTTTTCTATAAGATTCTCAACAGGAAGTCCATGACAATCCCAACCGAACCGTCGTTCAACTTTTTTACCTTTCATAGTTTGATAACGAGGAATTATATCTTTGATTGTAGAAGGAATAAAATGTCCAAAATGAGGAAGTCCTGTTGCAAATGGAGGGCCATCATAAAATACAAAATCTTGAGCACCTTCTCGTTGATGAATAGATTTTTTAAAAGTATCGTTTTCTTCCCAAAATTTTAAAACTTCTTCTTCTTGTTTAGGGAAATCTGTTTTCGGATCGACTGGCTTATACAAAATAAAACCTCTTTAGCAAAAATTTTAAATTTTTAACATTTTTTGTTAGTATAACGAAATTTTAGATTTTATTCTACTATTG
>CAZOTD010000137.1:0-4819 GCA_964582685.1 uncultured Treponema sp.
GTATTTATTAATTACAAAATTTTCCGAGAACTAGAAAAAATAAATATGCCACAAGTTCAATAAGAACAATTGTTGCACCAACAGGCGTCGACAAAACAACTGAAATTAAAATACCTGTAACTGCAGTCACAACAGAAAAAAATCCTGCCATAATTATTACTTTTTTAAAACTTGTACAAACTTTCATTGCAGCAAGTGCAGGGAAAACAACAAGTGCAGTTATCAAAAGAGAACCTACTAGATTCATTGCAAGCACAATAACAATAGCAGTTACAACAGCAATCATCGTATTATACAATTTAACATTAATACCGCTTGCCTGTGCAAAATCTTCATCGAACGTTACAGCAAAAATATTGTGATAATAAAAAATATAAAGCGCCACAACTACGATAGATGAAATTATGCAAATCAAAACATCAGATTTATTCAGTGTAAGAATTGCAGTAGAACCAAATAAAGTTGAGCAAACATCTCCGGCCACATTTGCAGTAGTAGAAAATGCGTTCATCAAAAAATATCCAAGTGCCATACTTGTTACACTCATAATTGCAAGACTTGCATCGCCTTTTATTCTTGAGGAATTATTCAACCAAAGAAGAAAAATTGCACAAACAATTGTTATTGGCATAACGAGCAAATTTGTATTTGAAATTTTCAAAATTGTTGCAATTGCCATTGCACCAAATGCTGTATGCGAAAGTCCATCGCCAATAAACGAAAATCTTTTTAACACAAGAGTTACTCCAAGTAACGAAGACGCAAGAGAAATAAATATTCCTGTTATCAAAGCATAACGAACAAAATCATAAGATAAATACACGTGTAAGTTTGAAAAAAAATCAGACATTTTATTCTCCTATTTTTAGAATTTGCTTTGCATATTTTTCAACTGCAATCATATCATGTGTTATCATAATTATACTTATATTTTGCTCGCTATTGAGTTTTTTAAGTGTATCGTACATTTCTTGTGTTGCTTCAAAATCAAGTCCCGAAACTGGTTCATCTAAAACTAGAAGTCCACCACAAGCGCATAATGCTCTCGCAAGAAGAACTCGCTGTTTTTGTCCACCACTAAGTTTTGCAAAAGATTTTTTTGCAAGATGTTCAATCCCTTGCATAGCAAGAATTTGTTTTACTTCTATCTTCTCTTGTTGAGAATAAAAAGCATTCATTTTCTTTTTACCAAGAAATCCGCTTAAAACAATTTCTGTAACATTTGCAGGAAAATCATCTTGAATATCTGAACGTTGTGGAAGATAACCGATTGATTTTTGAGTTAGACCATCTGAAAATTCGATAGTTCCTGAAATCGGCTTTAGAAGATTCAAAAGCGTTTTGATAAGAGTACTTTTTCCACTACCATTCTCACCAATTACGCAAAGATATCCTCCTGTGTCGATTGAAAAATTAATATTGCTTGCAGCAGGAATTCCGTTATAACCTACAACAAGATTTTTACAAATAATTTGTGACATAGCAGAATAATATATTAATAAAATGCAAATTGCAAGTAATTTGCATTTTAAGATTTTTGCATACAAAACATGAAAAATAAAAAGCCGCCTGAAATATTGAACGACACTAAAATCCAATATAAACAGGCGACTAAAAAAATATTCAAATCAAATATGAATATTATCCTAATGTAATTTCAACATTAACTTCTTTTTTTCCTTCAACAAATGGAATTAGACATCCATCTATTGCCTTTGAGTCCACAACAAGTGATTTTACACCTTTGCAAACATGGTTAGGATTTTTAATTGTAATGTTGTATTTTGTGCCACGGAACAAACGAGTTGCAGTAAATCCATTCCAAGAAGAAGGAATTGATGGATTAACTTTAAGTCCATCAAAATCAGGTTGTATACCAAGAATATACTGGCTTATTGCAACCATATTCCAAGCGGCAGTTCCTGTAAGCCAAGAATTTTTTCCTTGTCCAAAGTTTTTTCCTGGTTGACCAATATCAGCACCAGCATCTTTTCCGCCAATCATTTGTCCATATACATAAGGTTCAGTTTTGTGAATGTCAGAAGTTTCTTCTGTATATGCTGGAGCAATTTCTGAATAGTATTTGAATGCTTGATCACCCTGCCCTGCGTATGCGGCAGCACAAATAATCCAAGCATTGTTATGTGTAAAAATTCCTGCATTTTCTTTATATCCTCCAGGATAAGTTGAAATTTCCCCGTACTGAATATAATACTTTGTATATGCTGGATTATTTAACACAAGACCATGTTTTGTATTAAGGTGCTCATCAATTGAAATAAGAGTTTTTGCTGCTGCATCTTTATCAATATCAGACATAATCGCAAATCCCTGAGGTTCAATAAAGATTTTGCCTTCTTCACATTCGTTAGAACCCATTTTTTGACCATTAGCATCGTAAGCACGAATGAACCAATTTCCGTCCCAAGCATAATCCATAATGTTCTTTTTCATTTTATCAATTTCGGCTTGTGCTTTCGCTGCTTCATCTTTTTTACCAAGATGATTTAAGATTTCTACAAAGTTTGGACCAGCGTATGTAAAAAGAGTTGCAACAAATACAGATTCAGCAATTTTGGAATATCCACCTTCTTCTTTGAATTTTGGATTTGTGTAAGTTTGGAAACTTTCACCCGGAGTGTCAGAAAAACAAGAAAGGTTTATACAATCGTTCCAGTCAGCACGCATTGCAAGAGGAAGTCCGTGTGGACCGAGATTGTTAACAATGTGATAGAAACTTACTTTTAAATGCTCAAGCATTGATTTTGCTTTTGATTCATCGTTGTCAAATGGAACTTGCTCATCGAGAATTGTCCAATCGCCAGTTTCTTTAATATATGCACAAACTGAAAGAATCATCCACAATGGATCATCAGAAAAATCTCCGCCAATATCTGCATTTCCTTTTTTTGTAAGTGGCTGATACTGATGATAACAACCACCATCTTCAAGTTGAGTTGAAGCAATATCAATTAAACGCTCACGAGCACGATCTGGAATTTGATGAACAAAACCCAAAATATCTTGATTTGAATCACGAAATCCCATTCCACGACCAATTCCAGATTCAAAATAAGATGCAGAGCGAGAAAGATTGAATGTAACCATACATTGATATTGATTCCAAATGTTCACCATGCGATTTACTTTGTCTTCTGGAGTATTTACATTCAAGATACCAAGAAGTTTGTCCCAATAACTTCGAAGTTCTTTCATTCCAGCAGCAAATTTTTCTGGTGAATTGTATTTTTCCATCATGGAAAGGGCTTTTTCTTTGTTAATAGTTTTTCCATCAGATTCAAATTTTTTATCCAATGGCATTTCCACATAACCGAGAATAAAAATCAAAGTTTTTGATTCTCCTGGTTTGAGAGTAATTTCTTTATAATGAGAAGCAATTGGCGACCAACCGTCAGCAAGAGAGTTTCCCGAAGTTCCTGCCTTTACTTGTTGAGGATCACCAAATCCGTTGTAAAGTCCAATAAATGTATCTCTATCTGTATCATAACCGTCGATTGTATCATTCACTGTATAAAATGCAAAATGATTTCGTCGATCACGATATTCTGTTTTATGGTAAATTGTTGAATCTAGAATTTCAACTCTACCTGTTGAAAAATTGCGCTGGAAATTTGTGCAGTCATCTTGTGCGTCCCAAAGACACCATTCTGCAAATGACCAAAATTTGAAAGACTTTGTAGTAGAACCTTCATTAGAAAGGACAACTTGCTGAACTTCGCCGTCATAATCTTGAGGAACAAAAAAAGTAACTTCTGCTTTAAGATTATTCTTTTTTCCAGTGATTATTGTATAACCCATTCCGTGACGACATTCGTAAAAATCAAGATCAGTTTTTACTGGTGACCAGCTAGGATTCCAAATTACCCCGTTATCATTAATATAAAAATATCTTCCACCCATATCAATTGGAACATTATTGTAGCGATAACGTGTAATACGACGTAAGCGAGCATCTTTGTAAAAACTATACCCACCAGCAGTATTTGAAATTAAAGAAAAGAATCCCTGTGTTCCAAGATAGTTAATCCAAGGATACGGCGTTTTTGGAGTTGTGATAACATATTCACGTTTCTCATCATCAAAATTACCAAATTTCATAGAAATCTCCTATTTTCAGAAGTGCTTTTCTTATTAAAAATGAATTGGAATTTTCGCTTCCATTTTCAATAAATCCAGTTAGTTTATAATATCACCTAACTGAAAATTTGTAAATCTTTTTTTTCTTAAAAAAAATAAAAAACGCTTGACAACTTTTTTTTGACTTTGGCAATAATTTTCTTAAATTAAAATCATTCAAGCCGTTTCTAAAACGCTAGATAAAAAAATCATGAAAGAAAAAAAACTTTCCGAACACAAAAAAAATGCAAGTGGACAAGCATAATAAATAAATGTACAATGATAAATGAAGAGAACTATTTTCTTATTTTGGAGAAAAAAATGTACGAATCTGGAGAAGATTACCTTGAAGCAATTCTCATCTTAAAAAATAAAAACGGTTCTTGCCGTTCCGTTGATATTGCAAAATACTTAGGATATTCAAAACCAAGTGTAAGTCGTGCAATGGGAATTCTTGAAAAGAACAACTATATTGAATTTGGCAATAGAAATATGATTAACTTTACAGAGAAAGGAAAAGTTAAAGCAGAAGATATATATTTTCGCCACCAACTTCTTACTGAATTCCTTGTAAAAATTACAGGTCTTCCTAAAGATCAAGCAGAAGAAAACGCTTGCAGAGTCGAACATGACATAGACGCAGATGTTGTTGACGGAATTAAAAACTGGATGGAGAAAAATC
>CAZOTD010000138.1:0-4812 GCA_964582685.1 uncultured Treponema sp.
AAGTTTTACAGGAAAAATCATGTCAGAAAATTATTCAGCAGGAAATATTCAAGTTTTAAAAGGACTTGAAGCTGTTCGTAAAAGACCTGGAATGTACATTGGTTCAACTGGACCAAAAGGACTTCATCATCTTGTTTATGAAACTGTCGATAACTCAATTGACGAAGCAATGGCGAATTTTTGTGATAATATTATTGTTGCTCTTGAGAAAGATGACATTGTTCGTGTTGAAGACAACGGTCGTGGAATTCCAGTAGATATTCATCCAACAGAAAAAATAAGTGCTCTTGAACTTGTTTTAACTCGTTTGCATGCTGGTGGAAAATTTGATAAAGGTTCATATAAAGTTTCTGGAGGTTTGCATGGCGTTGGCGTATCTTGTGTTAATGCACTTTCTGAATGGATGGAAGCAACTGTAAAACGTGATGGTCATATTTATCGACAAAAATATGAACGTGGAATTCCTAAAACCAAAGTTGAAATAATTGACGATACAGATGAACATGGAACAATAATTCGATGGAAAGCTGATAAAACAATTTTTACAGAAACTACAACTTATGATTTTAATACATTAAAAGAAAGACTTCGTGAACTCGCATTTCTTAACAGTGGAATTACAATTCATTTTAGAGATGAACGACTTGAAAGTCCAAAAGAAGAAATTTTTAAATTTGAAGGTGGAATTAATCAATTTGTTAAGGAAATTGATTTTGGAAAACAAGTTGTTCCTGAAGAACCAATTTATATTAATGAAGAAAGAAATGATGTAATAACAGAAATTTCATTTCATTATAATTCACAATATACAGAAAATATTCATACTTTTGTAAACGACATTAATACGCGCGACGGTGGAACTCATTACGAAGGTTTTAAAAATGCACTTACTTTTGTTTTAAGAAAATTTTTTGATGCAAATGAAAAACTTAAAAAAGGTTTTGATAAAGACGAAAAATTAAATTATGAAGATTTTAGTTCTGGGCTTACAGCCGTTATTTCTATGAAAGTTCCTGAACCAGAATTTGAAGGGCAAACAAAAGAAAAACTTGGCAATACAGAAGTTAAAACAATTGTAGATCAAGTTGTTAAAGAAAAACTTACTCTTTATTTTGAACAAAATCCTCAAGTTCTTGAAATTATTCTGAAAAAGGCAATTGACGAAGCTAAAGCAAGAATTGCTGCGCGTAAAGCAAAAGATAATATGCGCAAAAAAACAATGTCTGATGGGTTTGGGCTTCCTGCAAAACTTGCAGATTGTTCGGGAAAAGATCCTCAACTTTGCGAAGTATATATCGTCGAAGGAGATTCTGCTGGCGGTTCTGCAAAAAAGGGAAGAGACCCAAAAACTCAAGCAATTCTTCCTCTTTGGGGAAAAATGCTCAACGTAGAAAAGGTTCGTCCAGAAAAAGTAATGAATAATGATAAACTTGAACCAGTGATTGCAACTTTAGGTGCAGGATTTGGAAAAGATTTTAATATTGCAAAACTTCGTTATCACAAAATTATTATTATGGCAGATGCCGATGTTGACGGAAGTCATATTCGAACTTTACTTTTAACTTTCTTTTTCCGTTATATGCCTCAACTTATTGAAAACGGATATGTATATCTTGCAATGCCACCATTATTCAAAGTTCAAAAAGGAAAAAAAGAACCTATTTATTGTTACACTGATGCTGAACGAGATCAGGCACTTGAAACTTTTACAGAAGAAGAAAGAAGAACTGTTGATGTTCAGCGTTATAAAGGTCTTGGTGAAATGGACGGAAAACAACTTTGGGAAACGACTATGGATCCTGCTCATCGAAAAATGCGTGTTGTAACAATCCCAGATGCAATTGCAGCAGATAAAATTTTTAGTGTTTGTATGGGAGAAGAAGTTGAACCTCGTCGCCAATTTATTGAAAGCAATTCAAGTTACGCAAATCTTGATGTCTGATTTTAACTACCAATCGTTAGTTAAAAATCGTTTAGTTTGCAGAGCAATTAAATAAAAGGAAATCGTAAATGTTAGAAGAAATAAAAACACCAGAAGGTGGATCGGTTATAAAAATTCCTATTGAGGATGAAGTAAAGCAAGCATATATTGATTATTCGATGTCAGTAATTGTTCAGCGTGCTTTACCTGATATTCGTGATGGGCTTAAACCTGTTCATCGTCGCATTATGTTTTCAATGGATAAATTAAATCTTGCTAGTGGTGGAAAAACACGCAAATGTGCCCAAATTGTTGGTGATGTGCTTGGTCATTATCATCCACATGGTGATGCTTCTGTTTACGATGCTTTAGTTCGTCTTGGGCAAGATTTTGCACAACGTTATGTAACAGTAACTCCTCAAGGAAATTTTGGTACAATTGCAGGCGATCCTGCTGCTGCTTATCGTTATACAGAAGCAAAGATGTCTAAGATAACTGAAGAAATGGTTGACGACATCAAAAAGAATACAGTTGATATGATTCGTAACTTTGATGACACAACTGATGAACCTGCTGTACTTCCTGCAAAATTTCCGTTCTTGCTTTGTAATGGCACGACAGGAATTGCTGTTGGTATGGCAACAAATATGCCTTCCCACAATCTTAGAGAAGTTGCTGCAGCAATTTGTGCATATATTGATAACGAAGACATTACGATTGAAGAATTGATGAAATTTATTAAAGGTCCTGATTTTCCAACTGGTGGAATTATTTATGGAAGAAATGGAATTCGCAAAGCATACACAACTGGTCGTGGAAAAATTGTTATTCGTTCAAAATTCACAATTGAAACAGATAAGCATGGCAGAGAATCAATCGTATTTACCGAAGTTCCTTATGGCGTAAACACAACAAATATTATTACACGTATTAAAGAACTTGTACGAGATAAAATGATTGATGGCATTACAAATGCCAATGATGAATCTTCTGACAGAGATGGAATGCGTCTTGTTGTTGACTTAAAAAAAGGTGCTATAACAAAACTTGTTCTTAATCAACTTTTTGCAAAAACAGATCTTCAGTCGAATTTTGGTGTAATAAATCTCGCCCTTGTTCCACAAGAAAAAGAAGGAACAATAAGATACAATGAGCCTCAATATCTTCAACTTCCACAAGTTTATCTTAAACCAGAAATTCTTACACTCAAGCAGATTATTCAACAATTTGTAAAACATCGTGACGAAGTAATTACTCGTCGTTCAATTTATGATTTAAAAATTGCAAAACATCGAATGCACATCTTGGAAGCTTTAATTACTGCAATTAACAATATTGATGAAGTAATTAAAATTATTAAAGAAAGTGAAAATCCAGATACAGCAAAAGTTTCTTTAAAAAATCGATTCAACTTTGATGATGAACAAGCACAAGCAATTCTTGATATGCAACTTCGTCGTCTTACACATCTTCAAATTTTAGATCTTCAAAATGAAATTAAGGAACTTCAAACTTGGATTGACTATCTTCAAGATCTTCTTGAACATCATGAAAAAATTTTGCAAAAGATTAAAGAAGAAACAAATGAACTTGCACAGAAATATGGCGATGAACGAAGAACTCAAATCGTTGCTGACGAAGTCGAAGAAATTAATGTTGAAGATATGATTAAGGAAGAAGATGTTGTAATTCTTATTTCAAAACTTGGATATGTAAAACGTATTTCTCTTTCTCAATATAAGCAACAGGGCAGAGGTGGAAAAGGAAGTAATAGTGCAACGCTTGTTGAAGATGATTACATCAGTCAAATTTTTATTGCTTCTACTCACGATATTCTTTTATTCATCACAAGTGCTGGAAAAGCGTATTGGGTTAAAGTTCACGAAATTCCAGAAGCAACACGCTTAAGTCGTGGATCTCATATAAAAAGTCTTTTGGCTGTTAATGCAAATGAAGAAATTACAAATATTATAAATTTCAAAGAATTTACTGAAAATCAATTTTTGTTTATGGCAACTACAAATGGAGTTATTAAAAAAACTTGTATCAAGGAATTTGCAAATGCCAAAGTTCGTGGTATTGGTGCTATTAAACTTGATCCAGGTGACACTCTTGTAAGTACAGTTCTTACTTCTGGTAATGATGAACTAGTTCTTATTTCAAGACGAGGAAAAGCATTAAGAATTAAGGAAGAAAATGTAAGACCAATGGGACGTGCTAGTCGTGGAAATAAAGGACTTAAACTTGCTTCTGGTGATGAACTTTCTGCAGTTATAAAAGTTGAAGAATCTTCAAGTATTCTTGTCTTAACAGAAAAAGGTTTTGGAAAGCGTGCAAGATTTGAAGATTACAATGTTCATGGTCGTGGAACTGGCGGTCAAAGAGTTTTTGGTAATGTTGATAATAAGGGAGAAATTATTGGCGCGCTTTCTGTTTCAGATTCAGATGAAATTGTTTGCATGACAGGGCAAGGAAAAACATTGAGAGTAAAAGTTTCGACAATTAAAGTTCAAGGTCCAACTTCATCAGGTGTTAGCGTTTTAAAAATTGAAGAACCAGATTACCTTGTTGGACTTGATAAAATTGTGAACGATGATAATAAACCAGAAAAATAAAATTGATATAATCTAATATCAACCCGAAAGAAAAATCTTTCGGGTTTTTTTATGGGCACGAGAGCCCGTGAAAATATGGAGCGAAGCGGAATATTTTTACAAAAACCAATTGTTATGCAGAAGTGGCAAAAGATTATTTATAAATTTGGTACAACAAAAAATATTGTTTGATTTGTGCGGAGGGTTTTATATCCCGACGCTTACGTCGTAAAAAAGGTGCAAAATCCGACTGCGATACCTTATGAGAAAGAACGATACCTCGAACGCTTGCGTCGA
>CAZOTD010000139.1:0-4777 GCA_964582685.1 uncultured Treponema sp.
AGAATGTTCTAAATTTAATATACAAGGCGCGATTGAATCTGCGGAAGGCTATTTGTAGTAGTCGATGTTTCAACTGTATTTCCTGACAGCAATCAGTCAGATAAGCACAGGAAAAAGTAAAATATGGAAAAGTGTTTCAGATTTTGCAATGGAAACGAATAGTAGCGTCTACTTAGGAGCAAACTCGAAGTTGTCATAAAGTTTGAAAATCGAGCGCTTTGCAATTAAGTTCATAAAACTCAGGGCGAACAAACATTTTTAGAGCAGATTTTATTTCATCTTTATTTACAAGTCCAGTTTTACAAGCGGCACCAAGTAAAATAGTATTTACAACTTTTGAGTTTCCAAGTTCTTGGCAAATTTTATCTGTATCAACGGCAATAACTTTGCCTGCGACTTGTTCCAAATATTCAAGCATTGTGTTTATGTCAAAAGTTTTTCCAGAAAGACTTGCGGTAACTGGCTGAACAATTTGTTTGTTCACGATTAGAAGTCCATCTTTTTTTAGATATTTGATGTTTCGAACTGCCTCTGCCACCTCGAACGCAATTATTAAATCGGCAGTATTTTCGCAAATCAAAGGGGAATAAACGTCTTGACCAATTCGAACATGACTTACAACGCTGCCACCTCGTTGTGCCATTCCAATTGTTTCGGCTGCCATTACTTTTTTTCCACTTGCGATTGCCGCTTGCGATAAAACTTTTGCAGCAAGAACATTTCCCTGCCCGCCAACTCCGCAAATTAATATATTCGTACTCATTTTTTTTCTCTTTTCCTTTCTTGCGATTTTTAATTTAATCGCTTTGTTCTTAGTTTATCGCATTTACGCTACAAACTTGTTCACAAAGTCCACAGCCTGTACAAAGTGAATTGTCAATAGCAACTTTTTTTTCGCCGAAAATTACACTTAACGCTGGACAACCAAGTTCCTTGATACATTTTTGACAACCAATACATTTTTCTCTGTTGACGATTTTTGACTTTGGTTTTATAAAACCAAGTTTTCCGGCAATTGCAATACATGGCGATTTAAAAATAATTGCAGAAACACCATCAATTTTTATTGCATCTTTTACCGCTTGAATCGATTCTTTTAAGTTGAACGGATTAACTGTCACAACTGATTTTACGCCAGAAGCAATAAGTATTTTTTCAATGCTGATTTTTTCAACAACTTGCCCCATCATCGTAACGCCAGTTCCCGGATGTGGCTGATTTCCTGTCATTGCCGTTGTTGAATTATCAAGAACACAAATTGTAATATGTGCTTGATTGTAAACTGCATTTACAACGCCAGTAATTCCGCTTGCAAAAAATGTTGAATCTCCGATAAAACTAAAACATTTTCTGTCAGGCTCATTGTGAAAAAAACCTTGCGCCATTGTAATGTCGGCGCCCATACAAAGACAAGTATCGCACATATCAAGAGGCTTTGCGTTGCCAAGAGTATAACAACCAATGTCGCCACAATAAACAGTTTTTTCTCCTTTTGTTGCTTGTTTGACAGCATAAAATGAACCACGATGTGGACAGCCAGCACACAAAACTGGAGGTCGCACAGGAAGTTCTGGCAAAGGAATTGCAAAAAAATTTTCGTCCGCAGTTTTTTTCTTTTTCGTAATCGAAAGAAATTCACAAACAACTTCTTTTACATATTCAACTGAATTTTCGCCTGCTTCGTGAATTTTTTTATCAAGTTTTCCGTGAATCGAACAAGTCAAATTCAATTTTCCTTTTAAGAAAATTAAACTTTCTTCGATGACAGGTTCTAATTCTTCGATTACAAGAATGTGATTTTTTGAAAGTAAAAATTCTTCGGCAAGTTCATTCGGAAAAGGATACGGATTTGCAATTTTTAGAATTGAAATATTTTTAAGTTCCAAATTGTTAGGATTTTCATCTTGAAGAATTTTTAGTGCTTCTTTTAAATATTGATAACTTATTCCGCCAGTTGCAAACGCAAGTGTGCTTTCATTTTTTCCATCGATAAAATTGAATTTGTTTTTACTAAAAACTTGAGGAAGTTCATATTCGTTTCTGGCAAAAATCCTTTTATGATTCATAAAAGAAGTTCTAGGAAAAATTACCCAACGCTGAGAATCTTTTTCAAAACTTCCGGGATTTTTAGATTGAACAAGTTCTGGAAAATCCATGCTTTCGTAAGCGTGATCAACTCGAGTTGTCGGTCTTAATAAAACTGGCGTATTGAATTTTTCTGAAACCTCAAATGCTTCTTGAATCATTTCGTATGCTTCGCTTGGAGTTGAAGGATCAAATACTGGCAATTTTGAAAATTGCGCGAACTTTCGTGTATCTTGTTCCGTTTGACTAGAAATTGGACCTGGATCATCTGCAGATACAATAACCATTCCACCTTTTACGCCAACATAAGAAAGGCACATAATCGGGTCGCTTGCAACATTAAGCCCAACTTGTTTCATTGTTACAAGCGTTCTGCTTCCGGCATAACTTGCACCAGCGGCAACTTCGACAGCGACTTTTTCGTTGACTGACCATTCCACATAAGTTCCAGTTTGCTTTTTATATTTCGAAATGAATTCGATAATTTCGCTAGAAGGAGTTCCAGGATAGCCGGCAACAAGATTAACGCCAGCTTTTAATGCGCCTAAAGCAATGGCTTGATTTCCCATAATCATTTGTTTTGACATAAACTGATTATAGCATAAATCAAAAATTTATGAAACTTGCAATTAAAAACGTGCCAATTAAAAGTGCCACAACTCCCAACTCAAAACAAGAAGGAATTGTGGCACTTTTGAAGTTTTAATCGCTAAACGATATTTTATTTAAAATTATCTTGCTTCTACCTCAAAACGTATAGGAACATTTAATTTTTTTCTAAGTTCAAGATTTTTGGTTATCATCTCACCATTAAATATTTCGCTATACAAAGTTGGATTTTCAGAATTTTCATAATCTGCATAATCGTTATAACTAAAAAGTGAAAAATTTATTTCTTCTGGAAGATTTATTTCTGAAAGTTCATCGCAGCTCGAAAATGCATCTCCACCAATTTTGACAACAGATTTTGGAATAGTTATAGATTTTATATTTGTTCCATAAAATGCGAAAGAACCTATAATTTCAAGTTCCTCATTTAAGATAGGGTCGCTTGTAAATTCAGAACAAGAAAATGCTCCATTTTTAATTTCTTTTAAACTTGATGGAAAATTTATAGATGAAATGTTTGCGATTGCAAATACATCAGAACCTATAATTTTAAGTCCTTCATTTAAGATAAGGTCGCTTGTAAATTTAGAAGCATAAAATGCCCTATCTTTAATTTCTTTTAAACTTGATGGAAAATTTATAGACGAAATTTTTGCGGATGCAAATGCAGAACTTCCGATTGTCTCTAATCCTTCTGGAAGAATAATTTTTGCTCCGTTTTGGCTCCAAGTGCCAATGTTTTCTAACATACCATTTGGTATATATTTGACTTTTATTTTTGAAATATCAAAAAGAGTAATATCCCTTTTGACATAATTATCGACAGAAAAGTTAGAAAAATCAACAATAGGAAGACCTTGAATTGTTTCTGGAATTACGACTTCAGAACTTTTGCCCTTATAACTTATAAGAATAACTCCAGTTAAATCATCAGTAAAATTGTAATCAAAATCGCTTTCTGGATTTGCCTTAGTGCTTTGCGCATAAAGATTTTCTGCAAATCGTGTTGATGTAAATGGCAAAATAGCTAACATAAAAATTGCCAAAAATGATACTTTTAAAATTTGTTTCATCTATTTTCCTTAGCATTTAATGTCTGCACGACATTTTTATACAAAATAAAATGTCACAAGTCTTACCAACACAAAGGTGAGTTTGTCAGAAAGTGTTAGCAAGATTCGGCGTCATTTATTTGTTTTATCATATCGGTTTAATATTGATATGTCAAATCAGACATTCCAACAAGTTCATTTACTGTTGTTCCAAATTTTTTTGCAATACTATAAGTCGTAATTCTTGTTACATTTCCCTTTGTATCATATCTGTAGAACTGACGGAAAATTAGTTGATTGTCTGAATCATAAGTTGCAATTTCTGTTAAAGAATTTTTGTCATCGTATCTGAAAAGTTCTTTTTTAATAAGAGTTGTTCCATCTTCATCAAAGTAAGAAATTTCTTGGATTTTATTTGAATCATTATACTTGTATGTTTTTTTTGATTCCAATGAACCGTTCTCATAATACGAATTGATTGTAGAAAGATTGCCTTTTTCGTCGTACGCAAAAGTGTTTTTCCAAATCAAAGTTCCGTTTTTATTGTAATATGTTTCGTCAATGCAATTCTTTCCTGAATATTTAAAAACCGATTTGCTAAAAAGATTATCTAAACTGTCATATTCATTTTCTTCAATTTTGAGATTGTCTTTGTCGTACGTGTAAGCAATTTTCCACATAACATTTCCGACATCATCAAAACCTGTTTGTAAAGTAAGTTTTCCTGACGAATCATAAGTATAAGAAATCTTGTCTAAGATTTTTCCGTCTACTGTAAGTTTTGTGTTTTCAATTTCTTGGCCAAAATTGTTGAACACATGCTGAAACTTGATGTTTGGCGTTCTAAAAAATTCTCCAAACTTTGCAGAAACAAGATAATCTGTTCTTGTATAACTTTTTACATCTGCGGTTGGAGAAAAAACAGAATTTCCATCAGTGGCAAAAATAGAAAATCCAAGACACAAAGTCAAAGCGGATATAATAATTTTTTTCATAAAACCTCCAAAAGTTCATTCTAAAAGATATTTATA
>CAZOTD010000140.1:0-4757 GCA_964582685.1 uncultured Treponema sp.
CCAAGCTGTGCACAAGCTTGCTTTACTCCGATTTCATCAGACAGTTTTATTGCCTACTCCTTAAATTCTTTACTGTACTTCATTGTCGTGCCACCATTTGATTTTCGGGTGTTTGTCGACTGTACTTTTGTGTTAACCTTTCACTTTGTCTTGTTTTGTTGGTTATGTTTCAAAAACCGAACGAGTCAAAGTCAATATTTACCGTTCATCTCCAGTAGTAGTTCTTGATGTTTGTTCTTTTTTTGTAAGATCAGAAGTATTAAGAATAATTATCTTGCCACTTGTATCGGTAACACAATAACCTTCAGGATTTTGTACAATTGGAGTTGCAGGATTAATTTCTATAGGAGATTTTACTGTACATTCAAGATCGGCATTGAATTTTGCAAGATAATTTTTATTATTTTCATTTACAATTGCAAAATATTCATTTCCAAATTGAACGAGTAAAGATTTTTCTGCAATTATTTCTTTTGACTCTTTTACAATTTCAAGATTTGTTTTATCAATTTGAACAAGTTTAACGGCAGATCTTGAACCATTTTCTCCAGCGATTGCAATAAAATTTGCTCCAGAAGGATAAAACATTCTGTTTCTGATAACTCTGACAGGTGAAGTTTTTAATTCTTCTCCTGTATTACGATTAACTTTAGTAATGGCACTATAAAGTTTATTATCATCAATAACTTTTAGAGCATAAATTGCAGTTGTTTCTTCAATTATCGATTGTTGAATAACTTCTCTTTGGTCATTTGCAATTTGTGTTCGCTCTTGTTGTGCTTCAGTGTTTTTTTTGTCTGCTATAGCTTGTTCATCTCTTGCTGTTTGTCTAGCTTCTTCAGTTTTTGTTTCTTGTTGTTTTACAACTTCTTCTTGTTGTCTTACTTCATCTTGGGCTTTTTCAGATTCTTGTTGTGCTTCGTTGGCTTTTTGTTGGTCTTCTTCCGCAGTTTTTTGAGCATCTTTGTCATTTGGATTTTCTTGTGCAATTCTACTAGATTCATCTGCTTTTTGCTGTGCTTCGTCTGCTTCGGTTTTCTTCTGTTCAGCAGTTTCTTGTTTTTCTTTTAAATCGTCTTTTTCTTCTTGAAGAATTTTTTCTTGTTCAGTTACAGTTTTTTGAGCGTCTTGAGCTTTTTCGGTCGCTTCTTCTGCTTCACGCTCTTTTATGTCTACCATATTTTTGCGTTCATCAATTCCTTTATCATCTTCTTCACGCATTGAATCTACGACATTTTTATCACTTATTACAGAAGTATCAATTGTACTTAATCCACCTGTAAGATTTGCAAGCGGAATAACCATTTGTGTTGCACCTGACCAATCTCGGTATGAAATTGCAAGACCAGCTTTATCAGCTGTCAGATGTTGCGTAACAACTGTTTTGTATTTTTGTTGGAAATAATTTAAATTGCCACGATAAACTGCATTGTAAACTGTGATAAAAGTTGCAAGAGTGTAAGCATCATTGTATTCGTAATCATATGCGTTTGCAAGATAAGATGCAACAATATGGCGAAGATTTCGTACATGGTCAACGCCTGCATTTCTACCGATGATGAAAATATCTGCATCAAGTTTTCCGCTTCCATCATTTTCAACTGCATGAATTACATAATATCTGTCTTCATTTCCATAATTTGCAGCAACATTAATATCAAAATTAGTTGCAAGATTTGTACCAATTTGTTGAATTTGGCTAAGAGTGTCAACGGTATCGTGCGGACCTGTATAATTTTCAAACACAATTGTTTGATTTGAAACAGAACGAATTTCATCTTCGTCAACTTCTGCAAATACAGAAGTTGTAGCAAAAACAAATGTGACGGCTAAAATAATTTTTGCAATTTTCTTCATAAATTCCCCCAAGAATTGTTATAAATCATGTTAAAAAATTATATCATTACATTTTTAGTTGAGCAAGTTTTTGTAAAGCATTACGTGCAGCATTTTTAGTAGAATCATCATATTGTGGATAAAATAAACCGCTTAAAATTTGTCTGCCTTTTGCCAAAATTGCTGGTCGTCCCATAAAACGACAGATTTCGTAAACTGCATCTGTAACATTTTGAAGAACAACATTTTCTTTTGGATTTGTATTTGTTACAAGAATTTCGATTTGAGATAAAAGAACATTTGTTGGATCGTATCCGCATTGTGAAATCGTTTTTAAGATTTTTACAATCATAGTTTTATCAGTTTCGATAGAAAGTAGTTGTGCAAGTTTTTCTTGAAAAATAGAACTTTGTAAAAATGGAATTAAATTAAGAACATTTTCAATATCAGAAAAAGAATATTCAATTGGTGAAAATTCATAAAACCTGCGATTTATGTTTATCTGAGTTTTTGTTTCAATATAAGAATCAAGAACAGCAAGAACTGTATTTGAAATATCGATTTCTTTTGATTTATAATTTCCAGCTTTTAAGGTTTTATAAATTTCATTTGAAAACTTTGATTTTTCGGGTTTGTCATCTGACTGGTTTAAATAATATGTATATTCGAAATTTCGAGTTGATTTGTAATGAGCAAGTGTTGGAGAACGTTTTTCTTTTGAAGTTCCTAAAATTTTAAAGGAATTAATAGTCCAATCATTTGAAAGAAAAGAAATAAAACCGCTATCAATAAAAATTGCATAATCCCATTTGTATTTTCCAGATTTTGAAGGCATAGAAAAAGCTTTAATTTTTTTTCCAGTGATATCATAAATTACAAGTTCATCTGTTTGTGCAATAATAAATTTGTCATCGACTGTTTCAAAGATTATATAGGAATTATTTGTAATTTCTGAAATTTTAATTTTTTTTTCAAGATTTCCAAGTTCAGAATTTATAATGCAAAGTTCAAAATTGGGCGTAAAAATTGCATATTTATTTGATGAAATTTTTTTACATTTTGAAAATTCGTTGCAGTGAATTTCTTTGTTTAACCATTTTGAATATGTTAAATTTTTGGTAATCTTATCGTTTTTATTCTTTTGAAAAGAGGAATTTTCGATTGCGCACATTCCGATTTCACCAGAAGAGAATACTAAAATAATTCCTTGTTCACTCGAAAAAGAATTAACCACTATACCTTGAAAAATAATTTCTTCAAGTAGATTTCCAAATGGACTTATTCTTAGTGCACAAGTTTTCCCATTGAGAGTTTTTTCAAGAAATAAAATTATACTTCCGTCATTTAATATTTGAGGTTCTAAAGAATTTTTTGTTTCGATTTTTAAATTCCATTTTAGAATTCCGTTTATTCCAAAACATGAAATTTCATTTTTTCCTACAATAAATATTCTGCCATCAAATCCAAATAACGGTTTTGAAGTTGCCGCAAAACCTAAAGATTTTTTCCACAAAACCAACCCAGAAGGATTTACAAGTTGAACTTGATTTTTCTGATTAAGAACGCAAATAAATTCCATTTCAGAAACAGAAATTTGTGTAATTTTGTTTTCAAGATTTGTTTGCCATAATCGTTGTCCAGTTTTAGAATAATTTGCAAGGAATTTTGAATCTTCTGTAATTATAAAACCATAATTTGTTTGTAATGGAATGCTTGTAGGTGAACCACTTAAAACAGAGAACCAACTTCTGTCCATTTCATCAATTTTAGTTTGGTAATTGGAACTTGAAGTTTCACAAAAAGAAACGCGAGAAAAAATAAAAAGAAACATTAGAAATAAACATATTTTGTATATTTTTGAATACATTCTCATAAACTTTTTATATCTCCAAATAACTCAAACTTTCAATATGACTTGTCTGAGGATAAAAATCTAATAAAAAAAGTTTTTTAAGTTTATATCCTGCGTTTATTAAATAACGAATATCTCGTGCATTAGTTACTGGATCGCAAGAAACAACACGTATTACAGGAGGTTTTGTTTTACAAAGAAAATCTAAAACTTCAGGTTCTATTCCAGAACGAGGCGGATCAATTATTACGGCATCAAAGTTTTTGATTTGTGATAAAATGTAAGAGGAATTCTCTTTTACCCATTTTGCACCACTTATGCCGTAAGATTCATGATTTACGCCTTGAAGATTTTGTTCTGCAAATACAATTGCGTTTCTGTTATGTTCAACAAGTGTAACTTTGTCAAAATATTCCGCTAAAAAAACAGAAAAAGTTCCACATCCACTATACATATCAAGAACATTTTTTCCATGCAAATTTTGGCAAACTAGATTAATTGATTTTTCAAGAACTTGTATATTTGATTGAAAAAATCCTTGAACATCAAAACTTATTTTTTTATTAATCAAATTAATTGTAACTGATGTTGTATAATCAATTGTAGTTCCTTGATATTTTGGTTTTATTGTATGTTTTATTTTTTTATTTTTTGAAGTTTTGGAAATCGAAAAATTGTGTTTTTCAAATGGAATTGCAACAGAAAGTTGTGGTTGCGCTTTTGAATTTCCAAACAAATGACATCTTCCTTTTGGGCGAGAAGTTGGATTTGTAGAATAAAAGTATTCATTGATAACGGGTTCTGCAATGCAACAACTGTCAATTGCAATTTTTTCATTTGAATGTTTTGCTTCAAGACAACCGTCATGAAGTTGAAATCGACTTCGATAATTTAAACTTTCGCCTACAACAATATCAATTTGTGGAATTTGAATTTTATTTCTTTCAAAGCAATCTTGTAAAATTTTTTTTCTAAGTTCAATTTGATAATTAAAATCAATGTGCATAAGGTTGCAACCGCCACATTTTCCGTAATATTTGCAAGGTGGAATAATGCGTTTGTCCGATGG
>CAZOTD010000141.1:0-4734 GCA_964582685.1 uncultured Treponema sp.
CATAAATCACAAAAAGACATAAAATATAAAAATGAAACTTTATTCCAAACATCATATTTTTATTACAATAATTATAAGTGCATCACTCACGGCATTCATTTTGCTATTTGGTTCTCGAATATTCAGTCGCTCTCAAGAAAAACAAATTCCTCAAACGCAAAATGAAATTTCTATTGAACAAAATAATTCTGAACAACAATTAGATTTACCCAAAACACAAATTTCAGTTGAGCAGGAACAAAATTTTAGTGAACAAAATTCTGTAACATACACGCTTGATGAACAACAAAATATAAATGTTTATGAAAAATGCAACGAAGCGGTTGTAAATATAAATACACAAGTTACAGGAATAAATTGGTTTCTTGAACCTGTCGTAGAATCTGGAGGAAGTGGTTCTGGTTCAATTATTGATAGTCGAGGATATGTTCTAACAAATGTGCATGTCGTTTCTGGTGCTTCTAAAATTTATATTTCGCTTTTTGATGGCTCACAATATGAAGGTCAAGTTGTTGGTCTTGATACGGCAAGTGATCTTGCAGTACTTAAATTTACGGTGCCAGAAGGGAAAAAATTAAAAACAATTGATTTTGGCGATTCAACAAGTTTAAAAGTTGGACAAAAAGTAATCGCGATTGGAAATCCTTTTGGACTTGAACGCACGATGACTTCTGGCATTGTTTCGGGACTTGGTCGTCCAATACAAAATTCTTCAAACACAATAATTCGCGATATGATTCAAACCGATTCTGCCATAAATCCCGGAAACTCAGGCGGACCTTTACTTGATACAATGGGAAGAATGATTGGAATTAATACGATGATTTATTCTTCTAGCGGAAACTCTGCAGGCGTCGGATTTGCAGTTCCATCTTCAACTGCAAAAAGAGTTGTGAATGATCTTATTTTGTATGGAACTGTTCAGCGCGGAATTATTCAAGCAGAACTTATTCAAATGAACAACATAATCGCAAATTATGCAGGACTAGATATAAATTATGGAGTTCTTGTTTCTCAAGTTATTCCCGGTGGAAATGCAGAAAAAGCACAACTTAAAGGCGGAACTGAAACTGTCAGATACGGAACACGCAATTCAAAAACTTTTAATCTTGGCGGAGATATTATTGTTGCAATTGACGGAGTTAGAACTTCCACTTTAGCAGATTATCTTTCACTTTTAGAAAGTAAAAGACCAGGTGAAACTGTTAAAGTTACAGTTCACCGAAATAAAAAAAATCAAGATTTATTTGTGGAACTTGTTAATGACTCAAAATAATTTTTGTTCGACAAAATCACAAATTTAAGTTTTGTTTCTACACTTTTTTATTAGAGGATATTATGAATAAATACGTAAAAAGATATTTTATCGATGCTATGAGCGGAATGGCTCAAGGATTATTTGCGTCGTTATTAGTTGGAACTATTATCAAAACCTTAGGACAACAACTTCTTAAAATTGCAGATTCTGTTGTGTTTCAATTTTTTGTCGATGCAGGAAATTTTGCAATGAACCCTTATGTTGTCGGTGCTGCTATGGCTATCGGAATTGCTTATGCAATGAAGACTGATGCTCTTGTTTTATTTTCGATTGCAACTGTTGGAGCAGCAGCAAATGTTACAGGAGGTGCTGGTGGGCCACTTGCAGTTTTATTTATTGCAATAATCGCCGCAGAACTTGGACAACTTGTAAGTAAAAAAACAAAAGTTGGTATTCTTGTAACTCCTCTTGTTACAATAATATCTGGAATTTTGCTTACTGTCCTTTTTGCAAAACATCTTGGTCTTGCCGCAAGTTCAATCGGAAATATTATTATGTGGGCAACCAATTTGCGTCCTTTTGAAATGGGAATTATTGTTTCTGCAATTGTCGGAATTGTTCTTACTTTGCCAATAAGTTCTGCGGCAATATGTAGTGCTTTTGGACTTGTCGGACTTGCAGGTGGAGCGGCGGTTGCAGGTTGTTGTGCTCAAATGGTTGGCTTTGCAGTGATGAGTTATAAAGAAAACAAAATTAGCGGACTTTTAAGTCAAGGTCTTGGAACTTCGATGCTACAAATGCCAAATATTATAAAAAATCCTTTAATTTGGATTCCACCAACTGCCGCTTCGATGATAACAGGACCTATTGCAACTTGCATTTTCAAGATAGAAATGAATGGTGCTCCTATTTCTTCTGGAATGGGAACTTGTGGACTTGTAGGTCCTATTGGAATAATTACTGGTTGGTTTAATCCATCAGATATAGCGATTAGTGCAAACAACGCAGTTGCAATTAATCCTGGCGTTATGGATTGGATTGGTCTTGTGCTTGTTTGTTTTGTTTTGCCTGCAATTATCAGTTGGGCACTTGGGCTTTTGCTTAGAAAAATCGGCTGGATAAAAGATGGCGATTTAACACTTGCATAATTGCGTTAATAATTTCATTTTTGATAAATAGAAAGTGCTTCTTGAATTCTTTCTTTAACGAGTGCGGAAACTTCTTTAGTTTTTAAATTTTCAAATTCCTCTGGCATAATCGGCTTTAAATAATGAACTTGAATCGGCTTTGTTGTCTTAAATCCTTTGTCAAAAATACAATAGGAATCTACAATACAAACAGGCAAAATCGGGCAATGTGCTCTTAAAGGACTTTTAAAACTTCCTGCTCTAAAATCAGAAAGAACTTTTTTTTCAACTTCATAACCACCTTCAGGAAAAATCATATAATTTTTTTCATCTTTAAGCTCTTTTGTAATTAAGTGAATACTTTTTATTGCAGAACGCCCACTTTGTCTAAAAAGTTTTTGCGATTTAATTAATTTACAAATTTCTCTAATAAACGGTCTATGAGTTACCTTATCGTCAAGAATTACGCCTATTTGGCGCGGAAACGAATACCAAATTGCAAGTGGATCAAATTTTTCTTGATGATTTGCACAAAGATAAAATCCATCTTTTTCAGGAATGTTTTCAAGACCATACACTTCGATTTTAACTTTGCAAGTATCAATTAAAATTTTTATACATTTAACTGCATAGTTATACATCTCATCACTAGTATATTTATTAGGATGATTAGCCATGTAAACCATTTTAGGATAAAATATAAGAATATTTAGAAAGTTTTTACTTATAGTTTTTGCAAGAATAGATAAGCTACGATTTTTTTTATACATTTGTATGATTATAGCAACATTCAAGCATTTTAGCAAACAAAATTATTTATTCTTAATTATTTTATCAATGAATGATATTCTTGCAAACTTTTAACGCCACCTTCGCCACCGTTTCCATTTTTAACTGCTTCAATTCCTTTGACAGCTGCAACAGCACCAGCCAAAGTTGTAATGTAAGAAACTTTGTATTTTAAGCAAACTTTGCGGATTGTTTTTCGGTCTTCGGCGTAATTTCGTTTTGCTTTTGGAGTATTAATTACTAAACAAACTTCTTTGTTCATAATCATATCGACAACATCTGGGCGACCTTCTCCAATTTTATTTATGACACCACATTTGATTCCATTTTCGTTATAGAAATCCGCCGTACCTTGAGTTGCAACAAGTGTAAAACCAAGAGTTTTTAGAGTTTTTCCAATCATAATAACTTGGTCTTTTTGACTTTCTTTGTTACTTAGCGAAATCAAAACTTTTTTATTTTCCCAAGCGGCTGGTGCATGCGGAAGTTCACATCCTGCAGCTTCCTGCGATTTATAAAATGCAAGTGGAAAAGTTTCTGCAATTCCTAGAACTTCGCCAGTTGAACGCATTTCAGGTCCAAGAATCGGATCAACTCCCAAAAAGCGATTCCAAGGAAGCACTGCTTCTTTTGCACCATAATATGGAATTACTTTGTCTTTAAGGTTTAAGTCAGCGACACTTTCGCCAAGCATAAGTCGTGTTGCAAGACGAGCCATCTGAATATCGCAAACTTTTGACACAAGAGGAACTGTTCGACTTGCACGAGGGTTTGCTTCGATTACATAAACTTTTCCATTTTCGATTGCATATTGCATATTCATCAAACCGCAAACATGAAGTGCTGACGCAATTTTGGTTGTATATTCTTTAATTGTTTTTAGATTATCTTCGGGAATTGAAACTGGCGGAATTACACAAGCACTATCGCCGGAATGGATTCCAGCAAGTTCAATATGTTCCATAACAGATGGAATATAAACATTTGTTCCATCTGCTAAAGCATCGCTTTCGCATTCAAGTGCATTCTTTAAGAAACGGTCAATCAATAGCGGACGATCTGGAGTTACGCCGACTGCTTTTTCAACATATTCTTTAAGTGTTGCTTCGTCATAAATTACTTCCATTCCACGACCACCGAGAACAAAACTTGGTCGAATCATAATCGGATAACCAATTTTATCTGCACACGCCTTTGCTTCGTTAAAATCGATTGCCATTCCACTTTCAGGCATTGGAATTTCTAATTTTTCCATCATATGTCGGAACAAATCACGATCTTCTGCTGCATCAATTGAATCGATTGAAGTTCCTAAAACATTCACACCATTTTCTTGTAATTCTCTTGCAATGTTAAGAGGAGTTTGTCCACCAAACTGAACAATAACTCCCATCGGTTTTTCTTTTTCGTAAATTTGCAAAACGTCTTCAGTTGTAACAGGCTCAAAATAAAGTTTATCAGAAGTATCGTAATCTGTAGAAACTGTTTCTGGGTTGCAGTTTACGATGATTGTTTCATAACCCATTTCTTTCAACTGCATTGCAGCGTGACAACAACAAT
>CAZOTD010000142.1:0-4708 GCA_964582685.1 uncultured Treponema sp.
GTATATTTATACATTATGTTAATAGATAAAATTTTAACTGCAATATTCGGTACGAAAAATGACCGAGATGTAAAAATGTTAAGGCCAATCGTTGCTGCAATCAATGAAAAAGAAGCTTGGGCGGCTTCACTTACTGCAGAAGATTTCCCAAAGCAAACACAAATATTAAAGGAACAGTTATCATCAGGAAAAACTCTTGATGACATTCTTGTTGATGCATTTGCCCTTGCACGAGAAGCTGCAAAACGCGTTTTAGGAGAAAGAGCATACGATGTTCAACTTATGGGCTCTCTTGTATTACATTCTGGTCGTATTACCGAAATGAAAACTGGTGAGGGAAAAACACTGATGTGTGTTGCAGCGGCATATCTAAATTCCCTTGAAGGAAAAGGCGTACACATTATCACAGTAAACGATTATCTTGCAGAACGTGATGCTGAATGGATGCGACCTGTTTATGCATATCTTGGACAAACGGTTGGTACAATTCTTTCTAATATGGATAACGAAGCAAAACGTGCTGCTTATGCTTGTGATATTACTTATGGAACAAACAATGAATTTGGTTTTGACTATTTGCGCGATAATATGCAAATTGATAAGAAACTTAAAGTTCAGCGTGGTTTTCACTTTTGTATCGTTGATGAAATCGACTCAATCTTAATCGATGAAGCAAGAACTCCTCTAATTATTTCTGGGCAAGGTGAAGATGATACAAATAAATTCTACGAAGTTGACAAATATGTAAATCAACTTGAAGAAATGGAAAAAGATCCTCAAACTGATCTTTATCCTGACGAAGTTCAACTCACTCCAGAAGAAAGGGCTGCTCTAAAAGGTGATTATACTCTTGATGAAAAATCAAAACGAGTTTCTTTTACTAACAAAGGTATGGCTCATATTGATGAAATTTTACATAAACACAATCTTATTCCAGCTGGAACAACAGTTTTTGATGAAGAAAATTTCGAATACATACACTACTTTACTCAAGCCGTTCGTGCTCACCGACTTTACAAAATAGATGTTGACTACATTGTTCGCGATGGAGCGGTTCAAATTGTAGATGAATTTACAGGTCGTGTACTTGAAGGTCGACGATATGGAGATGGTTTACATCAAGCAATTGAAGCAAAAGAGCATTTAAGAATTGCACAACGAAATAGAACAATGGCTACAATTACTTTTCAAAACTTTTTCCGTATGTACGAAAAACTTTCTGGTATGACAGGAACCGCAGTTACAGAAGCAATCGAATTCAATAAAATTTATAATCTCGATGTTGTAGCAATTCCAACAAATAAACCAGTTCAGCGTATAGACGAAAACGATGAAGTTTATCTTAACGAATCAGATAAATGGGAAGCAATTACAAAAGAAATCAAAGAAGCGCATAGCAAAGGGCAGCCTGTTCTTGTCGGCACAGTTTCTGTTGAAAAATCCGAACATCTTTCTGCCCTTCTTACTCGCAAAGGTATTAGACATGAAGTTTTAAATGCTAAAAACCATGCACGAGAAGCAATGATTATTGCAGAAGCCGGAAGCAAAGGTGCTGTAACAATTGCAACTAACATGGCAGGTCGTGGTACTGATATTAAACTTGGTGGAAATCCTGAAATGCGAGCAAGAAAACGAGTAGGAACAGAAGCATCTCCAGAACAGTATGCAACAGCACTAAAACTTGAAAAAGAAAATTGGCGTAAAGATTACGAAGAAGTCAAAAACAGTGGCGGTCTTTATGTAATCGGTTCTGAACGTCATGAATCACGACGTATTGATAATCAGCTTCGTGGTCGTTCAGGGCGTCAAGGAGATCCTGGACGTTCTAAGTTCTTTATTTCAATGGACGATGATTTAATGCGCCTTTTTGGTGGTGAACGAATGAAAGCAATTATGTCACGAATTGGTATGAAACCAGGCGAACCAATTGACCATCCAATGTTAAATCGTTCAATAGAAAAAGCACAACAAAAAGTAGAAAATCGTAACTTTGAAATCCGAAAACATCTCCTTGAATATGATGATGTTCTAAACGAACAACGTTCTGTTATCTATAATCAGCGAGACGAAATTCTCAGTGATGAAAATCTTGCCAAACGAGTTCTTAACAATGCACAAGAACTTGTTTCTGATATGCTTGATGAATATTCAAGAAATCATCGAGATTCAAATGCCGAAAATGAACTTATTGCAAAATTACGCGATATATTTGGAATTCAATTTACGCCAGAAGATCTTACAAAAGACAAGATTTTCTCTATGTTGCAAAATGACATTACAGAAAAAGAAACACTTGCTGGTAAACAAAATTTGAATATGTTTATAAGATATCAATATATTCAGACTATTGATAAAAAATGGCTTGATCAACTTGAAGTTCTAGAAAGTTTAAGAGAAGCAGTTTCACTTCGTACATATAGTCAAAAAAATCCTTTAACAGAATACAAAATTGAAGGTTTTAATATATTCTACGATATGCTTGACACAATACGAACTACAATAATTTCTCGCCTTTTCAAAGTTCGTGTTCAGTTAAACTCTGACGCACAAGAACAACGACTTAGAGCAAGAACTCAAATGCGACAGATGAATGCTAAACACGACGAAAGTCAAAATGGCTTTGCAGGGGTTCGTTCTGGAATTAATGGAGATCAGGCACGACGACAAGCAGCCAGCGGTGCAATGCAAAAACATACACAAAGTGAATCTGCAACAGTTAGAAGATTAGTTCCAAAAGTTGGAAGAAATGAGCCATGCCCTTGTGGTTCTGGCAAAAAATATAAAATGTGTCATGGACGCTAAAAAACACGCAGTATAAAAATTATTAGGCTCACAAATTGTCTGTATAGACAAAAAAAGGCTGTCTTTTCAAACTTTGAAAAGACAGCCTTTTTTATAAATTATTTTGTAATTTTAATTCTTCGCTCTGGTCTTGAAAAAGGCCAAATTCTAATTCCCGTTGAACCAAGAATTAATTTTTTTTGAACATACATTGGATTTAAATGAGAAGTAAAAATAATTGAATAATCATCTAACTTTGAAAGTTTTTCAGTAATTTCTTCATCCGAATGGCGCATATCAAAAGAATTAAAACGATTATCACCCATCATAAAATAACAATCATCAGGAAGATACATTGGATTTCCATTTGAATCATTTGTTGGAAATACTGGCATATTCCTAAGTTCATAAAAATACATATAAATATACGATATATAAAGATTAGAATAAATCTGAATCATATCCGGAGTTTCTTTCCAAGATTCTGAAGGATTGCTCAAAGAGGAATTTTTTATTACTTCTACAAAATATTTGCCTAGAAAATATTTGAACATTAAGTTAAGTTTAAAACAAGATTCCTCATAAAAATTTCCTCCGATATAACCGTCTTTTGTAAGAAGCGCAACAGAATCAATCCAATCTGTCATAAAAGCATTAAACCATTGTGTGCGATATTCACTTGAATGAATTGTTTGAATAAAATTAGTAGAAATATCGATTCCTCCACCGCGTCTTTCAACGATAATATTTCTTAAATTAAGAAAATTCAAATCGATAGAATTAAGAAGAGCATCATTTGAAACAGAAATTTGTTTATCGCCTGTAAGTTGAGAATATTCTTGTGCAAGCGATTTACAAAGTTCTGCCCAATCAGACAAATCGAATGAAGTTCTAAATTTTTCAAGATTTTCAAATTCATGGAATAACTCATTCGATACAGGAAATTCTTGAATAAGTTTTTTGAGTTCAGGATTTTCATCATTCAAATTATAAGCTGCCCATAAAGAATCTTGTTCAACAGGTTCAAAATTATTATTATCTTTTGTGCGAGAATAAAGGATGCCGTCTTGCATCATAAGTTGTTCACCAGGAATTCCAGTTATACGCTTTACAAGTGGATCGGCTTTAACATTTCCATTTTCATCAAGATTTGTATTAACAAATGTAAAAGTCAACATATAAATAAGTTGAGAAACTACAGACTTAACTTCAGATTGTCGGTCAATCGTATAATGCGGATTTCTAAAAACTACAATGTCGCCTCGTTTATAATCTTTCATATTTGGAAGCCCAACATCGCTCAATGGAAATTTAGGTCCACTAGTAATTTTGCTTACAGCAAGACGGTCATTTACCATATATTCTGGCACCATAGATTCTGACGGAATTTTGTAAAACTGAAAAAAGAAAATCTGAAAAAGCAAAACTAAAAATACTGCTTGAACAAGAGCATCTGCCCAATCAAGAATTTCAAATAAAAACCATTTAAGATATGCTAAAGGCGTTACTTTAGAACCGTCACGAGTTTTGCCTTTGGCAAGCATTTTTGTAAGACTTTCATTTTTTATAATATGAACTTTTATTCCAGAAATTTCTTCAAAATGTTTAAAGTCAAGCCAGTAAGAAATTACACATGCTGAAATAAAAACTAAAAGCCACAAAATCACAGAAATTAAATCGAACGCATAAACAGTTCCTTTTGTTCCAGCACGTCTTAATATAAATGCAAGAAAAAAAACGAATGATTCATATTGAAAAAGTTTTCGACATAAAAAAACTTTTTCAAATTGTTTTTGTTTTAAAAATTTAAATCCTGCAAACCAAATAAGAATAGCAGAATATACAATGCTTAAAACAAATGCAAGACAAGAAATATCACTAACAAAGTAAATATTCAGTAAAGAAAAAATTACAGCAAAAATTAAAT
>CAZOTD010000143.1:0-3115 GCA_964582685.1 uncultured Treponema sp.
CTGGTAGAGCAATGGACTGTTAATCCATGTGTCGCAGGTTCAAAACCTGCAGCAGGCGAAAGGACTTCTTTTTTTGAAGTCCTTTTTTGTTTTAAACAAGTTATAGAATTTTTGTAAATCTAAGAATAATTCAATGTTTCCTATTGACCAAAAATTATTATTTCTGATATTATACATTCTACATTAATATGCCTATTGTATAAATCCCCGTTTAATACTTTGGGAAATTTTGTGAATAAATTTAAGTGAGGTTGTTTTATGTACGCACTTGTTGAATATAAAGGAAAACAGTATAAAGCAGAAAAAGGCGTTATTCTTCAGGTTGACAAAATCGATGCAGAAAAAGGTACAAAACTTGATCTTGAATCTGTACTTCTTGTAAGTGATGGCGACAAAGTTTCCGTTGGTTCTCCTTATGTAAAAGGCGCTAAAGTTCAAGTTGTAGTTGAAGATTCTTTTAGAGATAAGAAAGTTCTCGTATTTAAATACAAGAGCAAGAAAGACTATCATCGTTTGATTGGTCATCGCCAGCAATACACAAATGTTCGTGTAGAAGAAATTATAGGCTAATGACTTTGGTAACACTTGTTAAAGCAAAAAACGGCAATTATCTTGAATGCAAAGCATTAGGTCATGCCGGATTTGCAAAAAGTGGAAAAGACATTGTTTGCAGTTCAATAACAATTTTAATGCGAACTGCAATTCAAGTGCTTTCTGAAACAAGTGGAATTAATTTTAAAACAGACACTTCCACTAGAGGTTTAATTACTTTTGTGGCAGAAACAACAAAGTCCGAGTCGATTATTCAAGAACGGATTTGTACAATAGGAGATTTTCTTCAGAAAGGTTTTGAAAGTCTTAGTGAAGAGTTTCCGAAAAATGTAACTTTTGAATTAAAGTTGGAGGATTAAAATGGGAAGAACTAGAGGCGGAAGCGGTGCAAAAAACGGACGCGATTCTAATCCAAAACACCTTGGCGTTAAAAAATATGCAGGCGAAACTGTAACAGCAGGTTCTATTATTGTAAAACAGCGTGGAACACATTTCCACCCAGGTGACAATGTTAAGAAAGCTGGTGATGACAGTCTTTTTGCAACTGTAGACGGAACAGTAGTTTACGGTGAGCGCAAAAACAGAAAAGTTATTTCTGTAACACCTGTTAAGGCGTAATTTTAGAATCTTCTATGTTTAATGCCCGGTAGTTTATTGCCGGGTATTTTTTTTGTTCAGTTTTGTGATTTTGATGAGGTTAAATTATGACAGGTTTTGCAGACGAAGCATTAATTGAAGTTACAAGTGGAAAAGGTGGCAATGGATGTATTTCGTTTAGACGAGAAAAATATGTTCCTAATGGTGGTCCATCTGGTGGCGATGGTGGCGATGGTGGCGATATTATTTTTGTTGTAAAAAGGAATCTTCGTACTCTTGCAAGTTTAAGATATCATCCGATTATCAAAGCAAAGAACGGCAGTGATGGTCAAAGTTGGAATAAATACGGAAAAAATGGTGAAGACAAAATTATTCCTGTTCCTCCTGGAACAACGATTCGAGATGCACAAACAAACGAACTTATTTACGAATTTACAACTCAATCCGAAAACGAACAATTTGTTTTTTTAAAAGGCGGCAAAGGTGGTTGGGGAAACGTTCACTTTAAAACTTCTACAAATCAGGCTCCACGATATGCCCACAAAGGCACACTTGGAGAAACTAGAAAATTAAAAGTTGAGCTTAGTATTATGGCAGATGTCGGACTTGTTGGTTTTCCGAATGCTGGAAAATCATCTCTTTTAACAGCATTTACAAATGCAAGACCAAAAATTGCACCTTATCCCTTTACTACAAAAATTCCAAACCTTGGTGTTCTTAATGTTGGAGAAGATAAAGACATTATTATAGCCGACATTCCTGGTATTATCGAAGGTGCTTCAGAAGGTGCTGGACTTGGAATTCAATTTCTTAAACACATTTCAAGAACATCGTGCCTTATTTTTATGATTGATGTTTCTGACGAAAATTATCTTAGTGCATACGAAACTCTTTGTAATGAATTGAAATCTTTTTCAGAGGAATTGTATAATAAACCACGAATTGTTTTATGTAATAAAATTGATCTTGAAGGTGCAGAGCAACGAGCAATACAAGTGTCAGACAAAATAAAAAGTCAAGAACCAGAAACAGTCGTACTTTCGATTTCTGTTATGATGAATAAAGGTCTTGGGCAAACTCGAAACGCGATTTGTAAACTTGTGGAACGTCTTGAAAATAGCGAACAAGGAAATTCAACTTTGATAAAAAAAGAAAATCCTCAAGAAAGTGAATTTATGAAACTTCGTGCAGGATTTGAAGATGATGAAGAAAATGTTCAATATCCTGGTTCTGAGCAATGATGTAGATATTTTTCGAGAATTGTTTTTTATTAATTTTTATGGGAGATTAAATGAAACTTGTAGTTTTTGGCGGAACTTTTAATCCTATTCATATTGGCCATCTTGCAATGGCTGATGATGTTTGCAATTCGTTGGGATATGATAAAATTCTTTTTGTTCCAACATATATTCCTCCACACAAAATTCCTCAAAATATCGAAACTCCAGAAAATCGAATCGCAATGCTTAATGCCGCTTTTCGTGATGATTTGCGATTTGAAGTTGAACCTTGCGAAATTCAGCGAGGCGGAACTTCTTATACAATTGATACAATTCATTATATTATAAAAAAATATCAAGACAAATTAGATGCAAAACTAGGTCTTTTAATGGGACAAGAAACTGCCGCAGAATTTTCAAAATGGAGAGGCGCAGAAGAAATTGCAGAACTTTGTGATTTAATCGTTGCAAAAAGGATAAAAAATCAAAATTTTGAAACAAAGCAATTTGAAAATGTTCCAAGCAGAAATTATACAGGCGGATTTGAAAAACTTGATTTTGAAAAAGCAAATCCGAATTATAAATTTATTCATTTGCAAAATCAAATTCTTCCGATTTCGTCAACAGAAATTCGAACAAGAATAAGTAAAAATAATGGTTGGCGTTATCTTGTTAGTAAAGGCGTTTTTGAGTATATTGTAGAACATAAGCTTTATGGATTCACAAATTAATTATAACGAATTAAC
>CAZOTD010000143.1:3215-4625 GCA_964582685.1 uncultured Treponema sp.
GCTTTATGGATTCACAAATTAATTATAACGAATTAACAGAAAAAATAAGAAAATTTGTTTTGGCATCGGTTTCTGAAAGCCGTTATGAACATAGTATGCGCACAGCCGAAATGTGTAAAAAATTATGTTTGCATTATGGTGTTGATTCAGATAAAGGATATCTTAGTGGCGTTGCACATGATATGTGTAAAAAAATGGACGATAACCTTTTACTTGCGATTGCTACAAGAGATGGTTTGCCAATTTCAGATTTGGAAAGAGAAAAACCTTCGTTGCTTCATGGAAGAGTCGCGGCGATAAAAATAAAAGAAAATTTTGGAATTACAGATCCAGAAATTCTTGAAGCAGTTGCAAATCATACATTTGGCGGAGAAAATATTTGTCCTCTTGCAAAACTTTTGTTTGTTGCAGATAAAATTGAACCTGGCAGAGAAAATATTACACAAAAGTATCTTGAAAAATTGTTTTCTATGCCGATGAACACAATGGTTTATACAGTTTTAAATGAAAATATAAAATATCTTAAAAAGAAGAATAAAAAAATTGCTTCTGTGACGCTCAAATTTGCTCAAGAATTAAAGCAAGCGTCTCAACAAGAAAACACATTTGTTCGCTGAATTTTATTTTAAGGTTTGTAATGAAATTTTTTTATTGGAGAAAAAATGAAACTTAATCGAGAGCGAAAAGAATTTGTATTTATCGGAATAATTACTATAATTGTTGTTGCAATGGTTATAGCCATTGTAACTTCAGTAAAGCAAGATAAAATTAAAGAAAATCTTCAAAAAGATCCTATAATCAAAGTTTTATTTGTTATAGAAGATAAAAATCAAGCCTTATTTACAGATGTTCTTATTTATTATCCTGTAACAGGCAAAGGCGTTCTTGTAAATATTCCAGGAAACACTGGAGGACTTTATTCTTCTCTTAACCGTGTAGATAGAATTGATTCAATTTATTCAGAACATGGAATTGAAACATATTTATCAGAAATTTCAAAATTTATAAGAACCGAAATTCCTTTTTATATTGAAACTTCGCTTGACAAATTTACTCAACTTACAGATATTCTTGGTGGACTTGAAATATTCATTCCTATGCCAGTTGATGAAACTTCTTCAGTAGGAGAAAAATGGCTTTTGCCGAGTGGTAGAGTAACACTTGATGGCGAAAAAGTAAAAACTTTTATGACTTATTATCTTGATGATGATACAGACGCAAATATTCAAGAACGGCGACAAGATGCAACAATTGCATTTCTATCTGCTATAAAAGCAAATGCAAATATATACTTAAATAAAAAAAACTTTAATCAAATAGAATCGCGAGTAACTTGTAATGTAAAGAAAGACGATTTACTTGAATTGTTACAATACATTTCTCAAGTAGATACAGAGCGTTTTGAACGCA
>CAZOTD010000144.1:0-4577 GCA_964582685.1 uncultured Treponema sp.
AGTATGAATTTAGCATGAAATTCTTTTCAAAACCAAAACTTATTATAATTTCCATTTTGATTCTTTTAACAGAAAATCTTTGGAGCCAAAAAAAAGGATTCGAATTACTCGAATTATATTTTGACACAAGTGTAAATGTTCCAAAAAAAGTTTATGAAGAACATGACAAAGGTCTTTCAACTGCAAAATTTATTGCAGGTTTTAAACTTGTTGATAAGCATTTGGATTTTCGATTTTATCAAGGAACAAAGAATTTTACATTCAACACTTTTTCTCATGTATATGAATTTTCAGATTTTAAATCTAAAATTCTAAAAAAGCCTGCTTGGTCATTATCATTTGATGTCGAAAATTTCTCTAAAGCCAAAAGTAAAGTTCCTTTGACATTTTATTTTGGAACTTTGAGTTACGGACAAACAATCAGTCAACTTAATAATCCGGATTTTTACTCGATTCCATCTGCATTTGGAAATATTTCCACTTTCAATTATGGACTTGGAATTAGATTAGCACAAAAAAGCACGTCAGAAAAACCATTTTCTTTTGCTGCTTCTTACGAAACGCCAAAAATCACGATTCAAACTGCAATTTCTGAAAACTACAATTTTAGTCTTTCTTCAGGATTTAAATTTCAAAGTGGAACTTTTTTAAAAAATGAACTTTCGCTTGCATTGATTAGTTTTAATCTTGAGAGCAAACCACAAACATCTTGGAAAAATACTTTACCACAATTTGATGCTAAAAAAAACTATGGAATGTATCTTGAAACAAATTTTTCTATGCCATTTTTTAAAGCAAAATTAGCAGGTGGTGCTCTAACAAATCCAAACAATGCTCTTAGATTTTTTGCAACAGGTGAATGTTTTTTTCATTATAATAATTTTGCGTTGCTTGCTGGAATTTATTCATCAGACACACCTTTTTACCAAAATTGTATTCCCTTTTATACAGCAAGTTCAAATGTTGAAAAAACTCTTTGGCAGTTTAAATTAAATCCGCAGTTATCATTTTTTCCTAAAAAACAAAGTTGTATAAAAACTGGAGCAGCAATTCTGTACAGTAGCTCGCTTGGAGAATTTGGCTACAAGCAAAATTCTTTACAAAAACTTACTTTAAACGCTTCAATTGCAGGAACTTTTCCTGCTGATAATTTTTCTGTCTATTTCCGTTTGCAAAATTTCCTTATTGGAAAATTAAATGGAAATAACTCGCACCAAGTTGTCCCTTTTAATTTTCAAAATATTCCAGAACAAAATGACATAACTGACACATTTGGAATAAACTATTCGCACAATTTTAATCGCATCACTTTATCATTAAGCGCAAAAGAAACATTCACGCTAGATTCCAATTCTAAAATTAAAGCACATTCAGAAACTTTTTCTTGTTCCACCAGATTTAAGAACTTTCCGATTACATCAACATATTTTTCTGCTGTTTTTTCTCATAAAAATAACATAGTTTCTCCAAAATTCACTTTTGGAACTTCATGCTCAGTTTCATTAAAAAAAGTTAAAATATCTGGGAAAATTTCCCTTTCTACGACTTTGCTAGTTGAATAAGTGAATAAAAATGTGTAGTATTGTAAAATACTTTCAAAAAACTATTTAATTTGTTTGATATTATTTATGAGAGGTAAACAATATGGACTTTGATCTTTCAAAAGTGAGAAACATCGGTATTTCTGCCCACATTGACTCAGGAAAGACAACTACTTCAGAACGAATCTTGTTCTACTGTAATAAGATTCATGCAATCCATGAAGTTCGTGGAAAAGACGGTGTTGGTGCCGTAATGGATAACATGGAATTGGAGCGCGAACGAGGAATTACAATTCAATCAGCTGCAACTCAAGTACAATGGAAAGATTACACAATCAACTTAATTGATACTCCAGGACACGTTGATTTTACAGTAGAAGTTGAACGCTCACTTCGCGTTCTTGACGGTGCTATTATGATTTTTTGTGCTGTTGCGGGTGTTCAGTCTCAATCAATTACAGTAGACCGACAGTTAAAACGCTATCATGTTCCTCGCATTGCGTTTGTTAACAAATGTGACCGCCAAGGTGCAAATCCTATTCGTGTATGTAATCAAATTCGAGAAAAACTCGGTCTTAACGCACACATGATGGAACTCCCTATTGGCCTTGAAGATAAACTTGAAGGTGTAGTAGATCTCATAACAATGAAAGCGATTTACTTTGAAGGTGAATCTGGCGTTGATCTTCGTTATGCAGAAATTCCTGCACACATGATTGACGATGCTAAAAAATATCGAGAAGAACTTCTTGATGCTGTTTCAATGTTCGATGATGAACTTATGGAATTGATTATGGAAAATGGGTTCGACAATCTTCCAGAAGATAAAATTCATGCTGCCATCCGCAAAGGAACTCTTGCAGAACAGTTTGTAGGCGTTTTCTGTGGATCCGCTCATGTAAATAAAGGTATCCAACCACTTCTCGATGCTGTTACATATTATCTTCCAGCTCCAAATGATATTCAAAACGAAGCTCTCGACCTTGACAATAATGAAGCACCAGTTCAATTAACATCTGATCCAAATGCTCCAACTGTAGCACTTGCATTTAAACTTGATGATGGTCAGTATGGACAATTAACATATACTCGTATTTATCAAGGAAAAATCTCCAAAGGTGAAGAACTTACAAATACACGTAGCAAAAAACGATTTAAGGTAGGTCGTCTTGTTCGCATGAATTCTGCCCAAATGGAAGATATTTCTGAAGCAAGTGCTGGTGATATTGTAGCATTGTTCGGTGTTGACTGTGCGTCTGGCGATACATTTGTAAGCAATGGAATTAACTATTCTATGGCTTCTATGTATGTTCCAAATCCTGTAATTTCTCTCTCAATTAAGCCTAAAGATAAACAAGCAGCGGCTCAAATGGGTAAAGCAATCAACCGATTTACAAAAGAAGATCCAACTTTCCAGTCGTATATGGATCCAGAATCTGGTGAAACAATTATTAAAGGAATGGGAGAATTGCACCTTGCAGTTTATGTAGAACGAATGAAACGCGAATATAAGTGTGAAGTAGAAACTGGTGCCCCACAAGTTGCTTACCGTGAATCTATCACACAGCGCGCAGAATTTAACTACACGCATAAAAAGCAGACAGGTGGTTCTGGTCAATATGGTCGTGTTGCAGGTTTTATCGAACCTCTTGCAGACAAAGATTACGAATTTGTAGATATGATTAAAGGTGGTGCAATTCCTAACGAATACATTCCATCTTGTGATAAAGGTTTTAGAAAAGCAATTGAAAAAGGAACACTTATCGGCTTCCCTATTGTTGGTGTAAAAGTGACAATCAATGATGGTCAATATCACCCAGTAGACTCTTCTGACATTGCATTCCAAACTGCAGCAATTGGTGCTTTCCGTGAAGCATACGAAAAAGCAAAACCTGCAATTCTTGAACCAATCATGAAAGTATCTATCGAAGGACCTACAGAATTCCAAGGAAATATGTTTGGTTTGATTAACCAACGTCGTGGTGTTATTGTAGATTCAACAGATGAAAACAATATGTCCGTAGTAAACGCAGAAGTTCCACTTTCAGAAATGTTTGGCTTTTCTACAATTCTTCGTTCCTCAACTCAAGGTAAAGCTGAATTCTCAATGGAATTCCTTAAATACGGAAAAGTTCCAGGTAATATTGCTGAAGAACTTATTGCAAAATACAAAGCAGAAAAAGCTGCTGAAAAAAAATAAAGCGGAGCAACATATATGAATAAAAAAGATTTATTTGATTGTAGCCCTATCCGTGCATTTGACAAACTCACAAACGGAGGAATCAAAGCCGGTGAAGTTGGACTTATCACTTCTAAAAAAGGATTGGGAAAAACTTCAGTTCTTGTGCAATTTGCTATGGATTCACTTTTGTGCGGAAAGAATCTTGTTCATGTTTCATTCGATCAGGAATCTTCAAATGTTATTTCTTGGTATTCAAGTGTATTTTCTGAAATTGCCAAAAAAAAGAACATTTCAAACGCTCAAGAACTTAAAGAAGATATTATGCGTGAACGAGTAATTTTGAACTTCAATCCAGAAAACTTTACTCTCCAAAAACTGATTAATACTGTTTCAGCACTTAAATCTGCTGGAACAAAAGTTACAGCTCTTGTAATTGACGGAGTTTCAATTAAATCTGTTAATGCACAAGACGCAAAAGTTGTAGAAGATTTTGCAAAAGCAGAAAATATTTCAATCTGGGTAACTGCAGAGGAAGAAAGTTCAAATCTCAAAGATATTGCTTCTGCTGATGTTCTTGCAGCATTCGCTTGTGTACTTCACATTGAAGCAAAACAAGATGGAACTTCGCTCAATATTCTTAAATTAAGAAATGAAACTCCAAATTCAAGTCTTAAACTTGATTCAAAAACTCAGTTAATTTCTGAAAAATAATTAAAGAAATTTATTTTTCTAAAAAGCGAAAAACATATAAAATTATGTTTTTCGCTTTTTTTAATTTTTCTACCTTGCTATATAAAAAATCTTAAAATGTCCTTAAAAAAAATAATTTACTTGCTTTCTAGCCTGTTTATGAG
>CAZOTD010000145.1:0-4563 GCA_964582685.1 uncultured Treponema sp.
GCAATTTCAGACGGAACGGCTCCGTCCACAGAAAGCGTTCCTGTGATTATGAACTCTTGTTCACTGTTTAGGAAACTATACCCCCCCCCATCAATTTTTTGAGCGATTCCGTCGCACGAAAGAAAAGCAAAAACAAGAGAAAAACAAAAAGTAGCGAAAACTGTTTTTAATAGGAAGTTTCGCATAATGACTCTCCAATAAAGATTTCTTCACTAAAAATATAAACTTACAAAAATATGATGTCAAGATTTATTTATTAATTATAAGTAAACATTTTGTGGTAATGAACTTTGTATAAAATTTTTCAGCATAATCTACCCAAGAATTTTTTAAGGTCGTAAAATTATGGTGCGTAAAGAATTAAAGCATTTTTTATTCTTTTATATCCAGAATAATTTATTCCGACATAATTTCCGTCATCCCAAACTGAATATCACCAGGCAATCAAATTAGATGAAGTTGCTGCCTAGCACAATTGTGTGTCGCCGTTTCCTGTTTTAGTTGTATCGTAATATTTTTCTTGCGTAACGCCGGGTGCAAAAATCCTATAATTGCCATTAAGAAGTTTTTCTGGCTCGCGGTTTATCGAGATTTTTGGATTATCGCCTTACTTTGACGGAAAAACTGCACGCGTGTTGTTATTTTGTGCTTCTTGTTTTTGCTCGTTTTGCTTGCCATTCTTTCTTAAATGTTCTTTTAAGTTGGAATAAGTATCGTAATTCTTGACTTTATCAAGCGACTTCGTGTCGTACATCTTAATCTCGTGTTCCACAATTACCGACGACATTCTGGTGGCGAGGGCGTATTTGCACACTTCGCAAAAATGACCTGCGTCTGTGTTCTGGCTCATCATGCAACTATTCGTCGGTATCCAAAAACTGCCACCATGTTCAGAATGCACAGTACCAGTTCCTTCAAATCCGTTAAGCGTCTTCCAAGGTACATCTTGTTCTGATGCTTGCGACACGTTTGGCAAGCCGTCAAGTTTATTCGGCTGATATTCATCGCCAAGCCCGCCTATGCTATGTCCCATTTCGTGAATAGTTGCATTTGCGTTAACTGTGTTTGAAAAAGATTTGTCTATAAAAAACGCCCTTCCGTATGGATTTTGCGAACTGCTGTTTATCAACGTGTGCGTTACATTGGGCGACACTTTATATTGCTCTTTTAATTCTTTTAATAGCAAATTAACTTTTTGCTCGCCCTCATCAGAAAATCCTGTGCCTGTGTTTTGCAGATATGTTTCATTTTTGCTTTTTGAAATTGTTGCAATCGCGTATATGTCTATATAGTCTTTATAGCTTTTGAACGGCTCTATGCCTTTATAGTTGATTCTATCGACTGTTCCGCCAAATAATACCGTTTTCACTAAGTCTATGTGTCCGTAAAATGTCTTGTGTTTATTTTCCTCTTTGTTCCATTCATCTTTCGTAAATCCGTCGCCTATAAACACGATGACGTAATGATTTCCTTTTTCGCCGCCTTTGTGGATTTCTTTAATTTCATACTCGTCTTTATTTATCGTAACTGGCTTTTTTTGCTCTTCAACATCTTGTTCTTTTGGCTCGTTATCTTTTGACGGCTCGATTTGCGGTTGATCATCCGGTTCTTTGAGCGATTCGCTCTGTGCAGTTTGATTTGTCGGTTGACTGGAATTTTGTGACAAGTCGTTGCATGAGGTAAATACTATAAATAATGATAAAATCAACAGAATGCGTTTCATTTTGATGCTCCAGGAGGATAGAGGAACATTAGGTCGGCAATCCGACCGCCCATCGAATATTTAAGGCTGGCAGAGTTGCCCTCGTAATGTACGGCGTGTTTTTGCATACCACTTTCCCTGTCGTCCGAATCGGTCACATAGACGTGCGTTACTCGTCCGTCTTCAACTTCTGCGCCCCAAAGCGTGATTGCATGTCCGCCACTCGTGCCGTAGAGCATTTTAAGTCCTGCCGCCGCCCCGGTGCTGAGACCCTTTATAACGGCGTCTGAGAATGTGGAAACTGTTAAGTTGCTGTAATATTTGTATGCTTGCGGTGCCATAATGTTCCAAGACATATAATTCCACTCTAACGAAAGCAAATATCCCCCATTCATCCCGCCTCTGCCGGATTGGTCTCCGACAAAATACCACGGCACCCCCGCCAAAAACGTGCTCGGTTTGTTGGCGACCCCATCAGAGTTGTATGCTTTGAACAGCCCGAACAAATCTTGTGCGCTCCGCTTTGTAACAAGGTCCGGCAACTGCTTTTCGTTTGCCTCATACAAATCCTGCCACCATGCAATCAAGTTTGAAGACGTGGCAGCCCAACACAACTGCGTATCGTTGACCCAAGTTTTATTTACGTCGTATCTTGTATCGTCTTTTGAAATGCCTTTTGCAAACAAGGTGTGTTTTCCAGTCGAATAATCTGTTGCTTCCGATTGTTGTTGAGGATTTGGGTCGTCCTGTTGTTCGGTTTCTTTTTTTTCTTGAGGCGGATTCGTTTTTGGCTCATCGTCATTCTTTGCGTCAATAGGGCTGTCTTTTGGTTCTTCCTTCGGCTCTTCGGTATTTTGCGACTCAAGTTCGCTTATTTTTTTCTCGACCTCATCGACAGCGTTCTTAACGTTTTCTATTTCTTTATGAAGTGTGGCTACATCGGGAGATGACGTTCCGAGTGCGACAGACAGTTTTTCCGTCGCTACATTGAGTGCGATTACCGCTTGTTTGAGCGCGGTGATGTCGGGCGATTCCGTATTAATCGCCGTTTCGGCAACGGAAACGGCATTCCGCGCTTCCATAATTGCACTTTCTGCAACTTGGCTTGAAGCCGATGAACCATCTGCACCCTGTGCCACATTGCTACATGCGATAAATAAAAATGCTAGTAAAGAAAACAAGAATAAAAATCGTCGTTTCATAATTGTCTCCCATGAAAAGTTTCAAAGTTTAATAAATTGCCATGTTATGTATGACAATTTCCTTTTCTTAACGATTATTTCTATTAATGTCTATACATATATTAAAGTGATACTTTTGCTATTTGTCAATAAAAACATATAGAAAATTGTATGCGGGCGTAAAATCTATGGCATCTTGAATTTCATCAAAAATCAAGAATCAAAAAGTTTTTTCAAAATGCAAACGGCGATTTGCTTTTATTTTGTAGATTGCTAATAAAGTCGATAATTGATAGAATACCAAATTATGAAAAATCTTGAATTTAGTGACTTTGGCAAAAAATTATGTGGCGATTCTGGTATTCTTCAACTTATGGATGATCTTGGAAAACCACTTCCAAAAAATATTCCTTCTTATCAATTTGGTGGCGGAAATCCCGCTTCAATTCCTGAAATCGAAAAAATGTATCGTGACAGAATGGAATTTATTTTAAATCATGGAAATGATTTTGAAAATCTTATCGGTCGTTATGATGCTCCGCAAGGGCGCATGTCATTTATTGAAGATGTTGCAAAATATCTTTCAAATAAATATGGCTGGAAAATTGGACCTGAAAATGTAGGAATTACGAATGGAAGTCAAAGTGCTTTTTTTTATCTTTTCAATCTTTTTTCTGGAACATTTTCAAGTGAAAAAAAGAAAAAAACAATAGTAATGCCTCTTGTTCCTGAATATATCGGTTATGCAGATCAAGGTTTAGAGCAAAATACTTTTGTCGGAATTCCTGCAACTTTTACAATGTTTGATAATCATACTTTTAAGTACAATATCAATTTTGAATTGCTCGAAGAATATCTTGAAAATCATAATAATGTCGGAGCACTTTGTGTAAGTCGACCAACAAATCCAACTGGCAATGTTCTTACAAATAATGAAATTCATAAACTTGCTTCTCTTGCACAAAAATACGATATTCCGCTTATGATTGATAATGCGTATGGGCTTCCTTGGCCTGACATTATCTTTGATGAACAGTCGATTCCTTATTGGGATGAAAACGTAATACTTTCAATGAGTCTGTCAAAAATTGGGCTTCCATCTTTGAGAACGGGAATTATCATTGCCGAGCAAAGAATTATAAAGGCACTTTCAAATTTAAATGCTATTGTTGCTTTAGCATCGGGAAGTGTAGGGCAAGCAATTGCTGGAACTTTGATAAAAGATGGTTCTTTAATCGAAGCGGCAAAAAAATATGTAAAACCTTTCTATTCTAAGAAAAGTTTTTTTGCTCAAGAAATGATTCATAAGTATTTTGCGAATTGTCCATATTCAATTCATAAAAGTGAAGGTTCAATTTTTTTGTGGCTTTACTTTGAAGATTTGGCAATTTCAACAAAAGAGTTTTATCATAAATTAAAAGAAAAAGGCGTAATCGTGGTTCCTGGAGAATACTTTTTCTTTGGAAATGCAACTGATAATTCTTTGCCAAAAGTTCAAGAGCATCCACATTATTCAAAATGTATTCGTATGAATTATTCTCGTCCAGAAAAAGAAGTTGACGAAGGACTTAAGCTTATGTTCAAAGTGTACAATGAATATAGAAAAAACTAGATAATTAAACTTTTGTAAGTTATAATTTATAAAATATTTTAAAAATTAGAGGATAGTATGATTAAAGA
>CAZOTD010000146.1:0-4528 GCA_964582685.1 uncultured Treponema sp.
CAAAAAAAGGAGTTGCTCGCGCACCTCATCGTTCATTATTTTATGCGTCTGGCTATACAGATGAAGAATTGGCTCAGCCACTTGTTGGCGTAATCTGTGCAAAGAACGAACTTATTCCAGGACATATTGAATTGGACAGAATTGCAGAAGCGGTTAAAGCCGGCGTTAGAATGGCTGGCGGAACTCCAATTGAGTTTCCTGCGATTGGTGTTTGCGACGGAATTGCAATGGGACATGAAGGAATGAAATATTCGCTTGTAACGCGCGAACTTATTGCTGACAGCGTTGAATGTGTTGCAAAAGCACATCAGTTTGATGCTCTTGTTATGATTCCGAACTGCGACAAAATTGTTCCTGGAATGTTGATGGCAGCTGCTCGTCTTGATTTACCTACAGTTTTTGTTTCTGGCGGTCCGATGATGCCGGGTCATCTTCCTGGAAATGATTCAACAAATCCTTATTCTGGAAAAAATCTTTCCTTAACTGATATGTTTGAAGCGGTTGGCGCTCTTGCAGTCGGCAAAATTAACGAAGAGCAGCTTAAAGAAATGGAACATTGCGCTTGTCCTGGATGCGGCGCTTGTTCTGGAATGTTCACTGCAAATTCAATGAACTGTCTTACAGAAGTTTTAGGGCTTGGACTTCCTGGAAACGGAACAATTCCTGCTGTAACAGGAGAGCGAATCGCGCTTGCAAAGCATGCTGGAATGGCAGTTATGAATCTTTACAACAAAGGAATTACGGCTCGCCAGATGATGAGTGCCGAAAGTTTTCGAAACGGACTTGCGGCAGATATGGCACTTGGCTGTTCGTCAAATACAATGCTTCATCTTCCTGCAATTGCTCACGAAGCAGGAATTACGATTGACTTGCACGAAGTAAATGAAATTTCTGAGCGAACGCCGAACTTGTGCCATTTGGCTCCAGCCGGACATACTTTTATGTGTGAACTTGATGATGCTGGCGGAGTTCAAGCAGTTCTTGCAGAACTTGCAAAGAAAAATCTTATAAATACAAATTTGATTACTGCAACTGGAAAAACAATCGCAGAAAACATCAAGAACGTAAAGAATCGAAATCAAGAAATCTTGCGCCCGATTGAAAATCCTTTTAGCGACAACGGAGGAATTGCAATTTTGTTCGGAAATCTTGCACCGAACGGAACTGTTGTAAAACGTTCTGCCTGCGCAAAAGAATTAATGCATCACACAGGACCTGCGCGTGTATTCAACGACGAATCAGAAGCAATGCAAGCCGTTCAAGAGAAAAAAATTAAACCGGGAGATGTTGTTGTAATTCGCTACGAAGGACCAAAAGGCGGACCTGGAATGCGTGAAATGCTTGCTGTAACTGCTGCTCTTGCAGGTCAAGGTTTGGATAAAGAAGTTGCTTTAATTACAGACGGACGCTTTTCTGGTGCAACTCGAGGTGCTTCTCTTGGACATTGTTCGCCTGAAGCCGCAGTCGGTGGACCAATTGCTTTAGTTCAAGATGGCGATAAAATTACGCTTGATATTAACAATTACAAAATTCATTTAGAAGTTAGTGATGAAGAACTCGAAAAACGTCGTGCCAATTGGAAAGCACCAGAGCCAAAAGTAAAAACAGGCTATCTTGCACGTTATGCAAAACTTGTAAGTTCTGCTGATAAAGGCGCAATTCTAGAATAAAAAAGATATTGCATATAAAACGCGATTTTCACTTTGTTGCAAAATCGCAATAAAAAGTAAAATAGGAGTTGATGATGTTAAATGGAATTTTAAAATTATTTCAAGCGTTAAACTCTAATAAAAAACCTGCCGAAATTGCACACGCTTGTTGTCTTGGAGTTATTCTTGGTTTTATGCCAAAGAACAATGCTTTGTGGTACATTATTTTTGTTTTCTTTTTTTTCGTCAGAATCAATAAAGGTGCGTATCTTGTAATGACAGCGATTGTTTCTTTGTTTGCTTGGCGACTTGATCCCGTGTTTAATTATGTCGGTTATCAAATTTTAACTTTGCCACAGTTTGAAAACTTTTTTTCTTGGCTTTTAGATATTCCATTTGTGGGATTTACAAAATTCAACAACACAATAGTTATGGGTTCGCTTGTTGTTTCTCTTGTTGCTTATATTCCAGTTTACATTCTTGCAAAACTTTTTGTACTTCTTTGGCGAAAAAAGATTTCATCAAAACTTGGTTCACTAGGATTTGTTAAGTTTTTGACCAAAATTCCTCTTGTTAAAAAAGCGATTGATTTCACTTCGGAGAAAATGTGATGAAAAAAGAAAAAGAAATTAATTCAACAGAAAATACAAAAAAAATTAAACAAAAAGAAAAAAAAGTCAAAGAGCAAAAAAAAGTTTCTACTAAAAAACTTCCAAAAATCCTCAAAAAAAAATATTCACAGAAAAAACTGAATAAGTTGCTTAAACATATTTACATTTCAACTGATCGCGAACTTGTTGAAAAAATGTTTGTGCCTTATGAACAAAAGCAAGGCTTTTTTTATATTCCACAAAATCAACTAATTGAAAAGAAAGAATTTAATAAACTTAAAAAAATCGGCAAAGATGTCGCATCTCAAAAATTTTCGATAAAACTTGTTCCTCTTGGTGCAGTTATTGTATTTTGTGTTTTAATTGTAATGTTTATTGTTACTTTTAAAAATTTTGCAGTTAAGTGGCTTTTGACAAAAGCAATGCAAGAAGTTTTTGGTGCAAAAACAGATATTGCGTATGTTGATGTTCAAATTCTCGATTCAAAAATTACAGTGAATAATCTTGCACAAGGATACAGAAGCGACCCTTGGAAAAATCTTTTTGAAATAAATGTACTTAGAATTGATTTTAATCTTACAGAACTTCTTCGTGGAAAAATCGATATTCAAGATGTTGCAGTTGAAGGAATAAATGTAATGACGCCACGAAAAACTTCTGCTGCTCTTGCAAAACATAGTTCAACTGGAATGGATTATTCAATTCCAGAGTTTTTTGAATATACGGCAAATAATGCACAAGCGGCTGCAAAACAAGAAATCGATAAAATGTTTGACAAACTTAATCCAGAAACGATTCTAAAAAATCTTGAAAGTCAACTTACTGTGCCTACAGTTGCAAACGAGGTTTACGAAATTGGCGATTCTCTTGTAAAAAAATGGCAAACAAAGCCAGATGAAATTGCCAAAAATGTAAAACAATTTTCTGATAAAACAAATGACATTATTAATGCAAATTGGTCAAATATATCTGATCCAAATGTAATCAGACAGAACATTGAAAAAATTGACAATGTAATTAAAGATGGAAAAAATATCGTAGACGAAACAAAAATAATTGTTGAAGATGTAAAAAAAGATTCACAAATAATTACTGAATCTGCAAATAAAATGAAAAATGCACTTGAAGCAGATCAACGATTTGTTAATAACGAAGTTAATAAAATAAAGTCATTCAAATTAGATGATGGACTTCGTTTACTTTCTGAGCCAATACAATCATTCATTTGTAACACAACAGGAAGATATTATCCTTACATTAGGCAAGTCGTAAATCTTGCACTTAAAGCAAAATCTTCTTCAAGCGGGAATGCAAAAGAAACTGTCAAGGAAACAAAAAAATCTGAAACTCATGACCGACTTGACGGAATTGATGTTTATTACAAATATGATAATGTTCCAAAATTTTTGCTTGAAAGATTTTCTTGCTCTAGTGTGAATTGGTCGGGACTTGCAACTAATATCAGTTCTGATATGGATAAAAGAGGAATGCCTGCTTTTGCACAAGCAAAGGTAGAAGCTTTAGGACAACTTCATAATGCAGATGTTACAGTCGATGCAAGAACTGTAACAGATAAACCTCTAGTTGCTGCAAATTATTCTGGAACGAATTATCCATTGGCTTTTTCTGTTCCTCAATTTGCTGTTGCTTCTAAATCAACAATTTCTGGGCGCGGAACAGTTTCAAAAACTGGAGCAGTAGTAATTGGCGCAGGAGTAAATTTACGCGATCTTGATTTTAAGACAACAAAATTTGAGCCAGAATATGCTTACAAACTTTATTCAAAAGCGCTTTCGTATTTAAAAGAACTTTATCTTGAAATTGAATTTGAAATGAATTCTGACACAATGTTCAAAATGAATATTAAAACAGATGCAGATAAGCAACTTATAAATATTTTGAATCGATTAGTTATGGACGAACTTCAAGAATTGATGCAAATGGCGCAACAAAAAATTACCGAACTTCTTCGTGAGCAGACAAAAAATGCAAATATCAAAATTGATGAATTTATCGATATTGAAAATGGAATTAACGCCCAAAGCATTAAGCTTGATAAAATTAGTGCAGCCCTTGATCAAAAGAAAAAGGAACTTCAAGATAAACTTATAAGCGAATCACGAAATAAAATAAACGAGGCAATCGGAACAAAAAATTCCGAAACTGTCAACGATGTACTTAACGGATTAAATAATTTGAATAGATTAAAAGGTTTCGGAAATTGATATTTCCTCATTGACTTTTTATAGGAGATTTAGATAAAAACTT
>CAZOTD010000147.1:0-4499 GCA_964582685.1 uncultured Treponema sp.
AGAAAATCCACCAGCAATTCCAAATGTGTTTGTATCAAGATTCATTGCAATTCTTCTTTTAATCATTTCATCTTGTGAGTTTTTATTCATAAACCATTTTATAAATTGAATCGCTTGTGATTTATTTTTTGATTTTTTGTTAATTCCCATCATTACAAGATTTTCAAGAACAGGCGACTTATCATCGTTTGAAAACCATAAAAAATCTACTTTATCAAGTTGATCTTCTGGAAGCGAAAGAAGTTTGTCGCTAGACGTGTAGGCAAATAAAGACTTTTGTTGAAGAACTTGTTTATTAAAAGGCGTATAAAGATATTTAAAAGCAAAGTCAAGTTCATCGTTACTTGATGTGTTTATTTCTTTTGTCCATTCATCAAGAAAACTGTAACATTGTTCAACAAGTGGAATATTGTATTTAAGTATGTCATCTTCGATTTTAAATTCAAGATTATTTGCAACAAGAACCATAAAAAGAAAATCTGGATTCCATTGTGGAGCAAAAGCCATTTTTGTGTAAATATTTTCGTTTGTCTTGCTGTTAAATTTTGTTGAATATTCTTTAAGATTGGCAAATGTAATTTTTGTGGAATCTTGGTCGATTATTTCTTGATTTGCAACATCGCAAACAAAAGTTCCCAGATTGAAACTTACTGGCAAAAGATATTGAGTTTTTCCATCGCTACCATATTCCAAAAGTTCTGGATAAAAATCTTGTGGAAAAAGCATTTCCTCATCAAACACTTTTTCAAGAGAAGCAAATAGTTTCTTTTTGATTCCGCAGGCAAGAAAACTTCCAGCAAGAATATCTGGATATTTTTTTTTATTTTGCGACAAACTATCAACTAAATCAGTTTTATATATCGTCGCAATTTTTATTTCATCTTGACTTGCATTAAAAAGTTCAATGTACGAAGCAAATTCAACATTGTCTGTCCAAAGAATCAAAGTGTTATCGTTATTGTTTGAACAACCAAAAATTAACATTGCAATAAGCGATGTTAGTATGATTTTTAGACAGAAATGTTTTTTCATAATTCCTCAGCAGCTTTAAAAATTGCACTGTAAACTAATTCGAGTTTATCTTTTTCAATTGAACTAAATGCAACTCGAAGTGTGCTACTGTCAATTGCAACAGTTCCAATTCCATCTTCTTTTAAAAGTTTTTGGCGCAATTGTTCTGCATCTTTTCCATTCACGTTAAAACTCATAAAGTAACCTGAATTAAATGGAAGTGCTGTAAGATATGAAGATTTATGTGTGTCGACAAAATTCCTTACGATTTTATATCGTTCTTCAAGAACTTTTCTAAGTTCCTTTTTTTCTTGTTCAATTTTTTCATCTTTCATTGCACGAAGTATAAGGCTTTGTGATGGCGTTGAAGAACAAGAAACAGAAGAACGAATAATGCCCATAAGTTTTGTAACAAGAGCGCCGTATTGTTCTTCTGTCATTTGCGCATTTGCAAAAGTGATAAATCCACATCTAAAGCCCCATACAAAATCTTCTTTTGTTGGACCGTCAATTTTTACAGCAAGAATATTTGGATCTAGATTACAAGTTCTTGAAAAAATAGATTCTGGAAAAATGGAATCTTCGTAATTAAGTCCAAAGTAAGCGTCATCGCTGATTGCAAGAACTTTTGTTCCGTTTTGTGCAACTTCTTTGAGAATTGCACATATTTTGTCAACTTCTTCTTGTGATGGGCTATAGCCAGATGGATTGTGCGGAAAGTTAAGAAGTACACGAACAAATCCTGTCTTTGCTTCTTCTTTTATTGCATCTTCAAAACTTTCAAGATTGAATTTTCCATCTTTGAACATTGTAAATTTGTGAAAATTTGAACCACGTCGTGCTTCTGTAATCAATTCGTAATTGTCCCAAGATGGATTTGCTGATAAAAGGGAATTTGTTTTATCAAGGAATAAATCTGCAAGATAAGAAATTCCTGCTGTCAAGCCTGGCACGAGAACCGGAAGTGAAATTGATTTATCTTTTAAAGTTGGATTTTTTTCAAGAATTTTCTCTTTCCAGAGATTTCGCAATTCAAGGTTGCCAGCAGTTGGTGCATAAGCAACAAGTTCATTTTCAGAAAAGTTCGGCACAAATTTGTGGATTGATTCAAGCATTGCAGGATGTCCGTCAATTACGGTCATTCCAATTGTGCCGTTAGCGGTTTTGCCTAATTTTTTTGCTTCGCCGCTTTGAGCAATAATTCCATTTGGAAAATACATTCTCTTTCCGAGATCAGAAAAAAGGAAATCTGCAATAGTTCCTTTTAAAACGTTATTTAATTCTTGAGCTAAAGGATTCATAATGAAGTTATTATATAAAAAAATAAATCGCGTTGCAATAATTTGAAAATTTGAAGAAAAATGAAAATTCCATTAAATGTGCAAGTTGTCGAAGTTCGCTATAATTTTGAGTATGGAATAAATTAGAATTTTCTAGTATAATTTTAGAATAATTTAAAATAATTTAGAAAATGTAAGGAAGGGACAATGAGTTTAGACAAAGTGGATAATATCAATGAATCAGATTTGAATGAATGTAGAGCGCTTGCAGATAAATGTCGTTCAGAGGCAGCAAAGCGTCTTGTTGGTCAAACTCAAGTTATTGATGGAATTTTAACTGCTTTAGTTGCAGGCGGGCATGTTCTTCTTGAAGGCGTTCCAGGACTTGCAAAAACTTTGGCAGTTCGCACTTTTGCCGAAATTTCAGGTTTGGATTTTAAGCGAATTCAATTTACGCCAGATTTGCTTCCTGCAGATTTAACTGGAACTTTAATTTATGAACAATCAAGTGGTCATTTTAGTGTAAGAAAAGGTCCTATTTTTACAAATGTTGTTTTTGCAGATGAAATAAATCGTGCGCCCGCAAAAGTTCAGTCAGCACTTCTTGAAGCAATGGCAGAACATCAAGTTACAATTGGCGAAACAACTTATAAACTTCCTAATCCTTTTTTTGTTCTAGCAACTCAAAATCCGATTGAGCAAGAAGGTACTTATAATTTGCCCGAAGCAGAACTTGATAGATTTTTAATGAAAATTATAGTTCCATATCCGACAGCACAAGAAGAAGTTCAAATTGTAAAAACTTGTGGAAATGCAGAAACTGTTTTAGTTAATCGTATTTTTAATGAACTAAGTCTTTCAAAATGTCGCAAACTTTTGGAAAGAATTGTATGCGATGATAAAATTGTTGAATATATTGTTTCGATAATTAATGTTACTCGTCCTTTATCAAAATCTGCAAATGATAATCGACTTCACCTAAATACTTCCAAATCAAATGACGACATTACAAAATATCTTACATTTGGTGCATCTCCGCGTGCAGGCATTGCATTGTTGAGATGTGCAAAAGTAAATGCACTTTTTCAAGGAAGAAGTTTTGTTCTTCCAGATGATATTAAGGCAGTTGCTCCAGCAGTTCTTCGTCATCGTCTTATTCTTTCTTATGAAGCAAGCGCTAGTGGAATTACGGCCGATGACATTATTGCAAAAATTCTTAACTTTATGCCACTTCCATAGCCAAAGGTAAAAAATGGCAGATTCGATAATCGAAAACAAAGAAACTCTAATTCAAAGAGCGACTTTGCTTAGAATAACAACAAAAACTCTTGCAAATAACTTGCAAAACGGTTCCTTTAAATCTTTATATCACGGACAAGGAATTGAATTTAGCGGAGTGCGAGAATATCTTCGTGGAGATGATGTTCGTGCAATTGATTGGAATGTTACAGCACGCAACGCAAAACCGTTTGTAAAAATTTTTGAGGAAGAACGCGAACTTCAAATTTTTTTAATAATTGACAGAAGTCTTTCGATGCAAACTGGTTCTAGAGAAAAATCAAGGCTTCAAACTGCAATGGAAATTGCAGCTTTAATTACATTTGCGGCAGAACATAATTCAAATTCTGTAGGAGCAGTTCTTTTTAATGGAGAAATTGAATTTGTATGTTCGCCAAAAAGTGGTCAAAATCAAACAATGATTCTTTTAAGTCATTTTGATAGTGAACCAAATGTTAAAGTGCCTGGTTCTGTTTTGGGGAACGCTCTTTCTGGGGCAGGCAAAATTTTAAAAAAACGTTCACTTGTTTTTGTAATTTCTGATTTTAGAATGCGCGATTGGGAAGAGCCTCTTGTTCATCTTGCTAATCGTCATGATGTTGTTTGCATAAGAATTGGCGATCCTTCAGATTATGAATTGCCAGAAATTGGTTCGGTTAGATTTTCAGATCCAGAAAGTTCAATAACAAAAATTATGCCTACAACTTCTAGGGCATTTAAAGATAGTTGGCGAGAGGATGGAAGAATGAGATTACAACGCTGGAGTGATAGTTGTTTAAAACATGGCGGTGTTCCCTTAAAAATTTCTACACATGATGATCCTCTTACAGTTTTGACTTCTTTTTTTGCAAAGCGGGAAGTTTTATGAAAAAATTATTTTTAGTAATTTCTATAATTTTTTCTATTTTCTCTTTTTCAACTTTTGCACCA
>CAZOTD010000148.1:0-4407 GCA_964582685.1 uncultured Treponema sp.
TTATTCAACTTATTTTTCATAAAAATATTATATAAAAATATTTTTTATTCCGCTATATTTTCTTGAATTTTTATAATTGTCTGAGTGATGTAATCTGGAGGAATCCTTTTGCCTTCTTCCATAAGCCAAGAAAACAAACGCATAATTCCGATAAAACCTTGAAGTTCTGGTTCTTGTCCAATAATAAATTTTAAAAGACCAGAATGTAAATATTTTTTTGTTACAGAAAGTTCATCAAATGCAATCAGATTTATGTCTTGACGATTCAGTTCTTCGATAGCACGGCATACTCCAGCACAACCGAATCCGGCAATAAAAATGCAATTAACGCTAGGATTTTCTGTGATAAAATGTTTTGCTTTTTCATAAGCGCGCTCATCATCATCGTGTGCTTCAATAGTTCCGAGAATAATATATTCTACATTGTGTTTATCAAGTCCAAGCGTAAATCCTTTGATGCGTTCTTTGTGACCTCTAATATTGTAAGAGCCGGTAATAAAAAGAATATTAAGAATTCTTGGGGTCATAAAATTTACCATTCCAGCGGCAGATTTTCCTGCTCTAAGATAATCTGTTCCAACATAGCAAATCCTTCCGCTATCTGGAACATCTGTGTTTACGCTGACAACAGGAATTCCTTTTTCTAAAAGTTTGTGAATTTCAAATTGAATCTCTGGCGTATCGAGAGTTGTAACGCAAAGTCCAGAACAAGTTGAATCTGTGATTTTTCTGATTTCTTGAACATGTGTTTCTGTCTCAAAATCTTTGAAATATCTTATTTCGATAGAAACACCATAATCTGTTAATTCTTTTTCCGCACGTTTAACGCCTTTAAGAACTTCGTCAAAAAAAAGTTTTGCACTTGAAGGTAAAAGATATACAAATGTTATTTTTTGTTTTCGAGCGGCAAGAATCTTCCCGGCTTTGTTTGGAACAAAGCCGAGTTCGTCTGCGATATTTTTTACTTTTTTTGCGACTTCTGGGTTTACTCCTTTTCTGTTGTGAAGAACTCTATCAACAGTCCCGCGAGAAACTCCTGAAGCCACCGCTATGTCTTTAATCGTTACAGGCATATTGTTTTAAACTATATGTATTATAATCATAAAGTTTATTTTTAGGCAAATGGATTTTCATCTTTATAAAGTTGCCCTGCAGGTTTGTTATAAGCAATATCTTCAATTCCAAGGTATTGGAATATTGTGAACAATGCTTTACCGATAGAACCAAATGCAACAACGCCGTGATGTGGATATTGTTTTGCAATTAATACATGGCGATAAAATCTTCCCATTTCTGGAATTGCAAAAATTCCAATTCCACCGAACGAGCGAGTAGGAACTGGAAGAACTTCGCCTTGTGCAATATATGCTTGTAATTTTGTATCTGGACGAGTTTGAAGTCTAAAAAATGTAATTTCGCCAGGAGCAATATCGCCTTCAAGAGTTCCTCGTGTAAAATCTGGAGCACTACCTTTTGGTTCAAGCAAACGATGTTGAATTAATTGATATTTTACAGACGGTTTGCTTTCTTTGTTCAAGCGACAAAATGGCGTGTTGCCACAGTGAAATCCCATGAATGTATCGGTGAGTTTGTAATAATAAGTGAATTTTCCTTTAATTTGAGATTCGTACATGTCTTGTGGAACAGTATTATTTATGTCAAGCAAAGTTACAGATTCGCCAGTTACACAAGTTCCGATATATTCCGAAAGTGCTCCAAAAATATCAACTTCGCAAGCTACAGGGATTCCTTTTGCTGCAAGGCGACTGTTTACATAACAAGGTTCAAACCCAAATTCCTTAGGAAATGCTGGCCAGCATTTATTTGCAAAAACAACATATTTACATGCACCTTTGTTGTTTTCTGCCCAATCAAGCAATGTAAGTTCAAATTGTGCCATTCTCTCAAGCATTTCAGGAAAAGAATTTCCACCTTCGTCTTCCATTTCTTTGATAATATCTTTAATGCGAGAATCGTTTGCGTGTGCTTTATAAGAAACAAGAAGGTCAAGTTCGGAATTTTCCTGGATTTCAACGCCAAGATCGTAAAGACCTTTTATAGGAGCGTTACAAGCAAAAAAATCTTGAGGGCGAGGACCGAATGTAATAATCTTGAGAGAAGAAATACCGATAAGTGCACGTGCAACTGGAATAAAATCTTTCATCATCAATGCAACTTCTTCAGCTGTTCCAACAGGATATTCAGGAATAACCGCTTTAATGTGGCGAAGACCTAAATTATATGAACAGTTTAAAACTCCGCAATATGCATCGCCTCTGCCGTCAATAAGGTTGTCGCCAGTTTCTTCTGCTGCCGCTGCATACATTACAGGTCCATCAAAGTTTTTGGCAATTAAGGTTTCTGGTGTTTCTGGTCCAAAGTTTCCCAAATAAACACAAAGTGCATTGCAACCTGCATTTTTAACATCTTCGACAGCCTTGAGCATATCAAGTTCATTTTCTACAACAATCTTGCATTCGTAAAGTTCACTTCCGTATGCTTTTGCAATAGCCGTTCTTCTGCTTTCCGAAAGCGAAACAATAAAGCAATCGCGACTAACAGCAATGATTCCAAGTTTTACATTAGGTATGTTACTAAACATAATTTTTGTCTCCCTAAAATCTAATTGATATTGATAAGTTTGCAACGCAAACCTCAAGATGAAAATTTTGACGCAAGTTTTTTTAAATCAATGTTTGCGCCATTAAGTCCGACAAACGCTCCAGCTTTTGCTTCTGATGAATCTGGATGTGCAATAAGCCATTTGTTTTTTGCCCACAAAAGTTTGTCTTCAAAATCAAGTTCTTTGATGTCAGGTTTTTGCGTATTTGTGTCTTTTGGAAGAACTACGACAACACGAAATCCTTCCTTTGAAACTTGACCATTTTTAACAGAATTACATGGCGCATAATGAAGCGTCGTTTCGTAAATTTCTACGACAGTTCCCTTCGGAACATGAAACGCTTCAACAAGATTTGTGTCGAGTTTGCCATTTTTTACAGATTGCAATGAAGCAAGCAGAAGAATTATGTTGTTTGCAGGAATGTTTAGTTCAGAACCGCGATGCCATTCAAGGCAATTAAGTTTTGTATTATTGCCATTGCAATATCCAATTTGAATTGGCATTCCTCCATAAGCGTTGGTACAAAATTCTTTTGCAATAGGAAGTGATTCAAGTCCAAAATCTTGTGGCTCATAAATAACAGCGTTGTCGGGTTTTTTAGTAGTTTCATCAAGTTTTGACAAAAGGTTTGCCACATTGTAACCTTCTAAAATTTTTCCGTACTTTTCAAATGAATGGGAAAAAACTGAGCTTATTTTCATAGAAAAACCTCGAAAAAAATAATAAATTATGTGCTCGTGCACGACAATATTAATATAAACCCTTTAGATATTTTTCGTCAAGAAGAAATTGTTTTTATTTTAGAAATGTTTGCTGTTGCACAGATTTTCACGCTTTTTTAAATTTTAGCATTTCGCTCCCAGAAAATGCCATCGCTGTATCCTTGAATTGTTTTATCAAAATCTGCCTTATTTAATCTCTTTTGCGCTAGAAGACAATATTCCTCGTTAAGTTCAATTCCAAGAAAGCGACGATTTAACTTTTTTGCTACAACGCTTGCTGTTCCGCTACCGAGAAATGGATCAAATATTATGTCGTTTTTTTTGGAAGAAGCCAAAATTAATTTTGCGTAAAGCTTTTCTGGCTTTTGCGTCGGATGGTCAGTATTTTCGCTCATTGACCAAAAAGGAACGCTAATATCGTCCCAAAAATTTGATGGACAAGTCAAGCGAAAATTTCCTTGTGAACTTTCTTGCCAATCTTTTGGCTTTCCATCAATTTTGTACGGAGCAATTACTTTTCGTTTTATTTTTACAGCGTCAAGATTAAAATAGTAATTATGTACATTTTTTACCGCAAACCAAATATCTTCCATTCCATTTTTCCAATTAGATTTTGCGCCGCGCCCTTTTTCTCGTTGCCAAGTAATTCTGTTGAGAATTGAAAGTTCTTTTTCAAGTGCACGCTGAAGATTTGAAGTACATTTCCAATCGCCACAAATATAAAGGCTTCCAGATGATTTTAATTTGCGGCAAACTTTTGGCAACCAAGTTTCAAGATAATTGTCATAACTTTCGTTTGAACGCATATTAAAAGTTGTTCCGTTAAAATTTTTAGTAAGATTGTAAGGCGGATCGATTATAATCAAATCTGCAAATTCATCGGGAAGAAAATCCAAAATCGGTAGTAAATCACCATTAATTGTTTTGTTTAAAATTTTATCAATTTGAATTTTTGTGTCAGAAGAATTTTGTAATGAAAGTATTTTTTCAAGTTGTGATTGCACAAGAATTTGATTTTTTAGTTTTGGGATTTCTTCTTTTGATAAAGTTATTGTTTTATTT
>CAZOTD010000149.1:0-4325 GCA_964582685.1 uncultured Treponema sp.
AGATAGAGTGTTTAATTTATTCTATTTTTAGAAAATAACAAGATTTGTTAAAATATTGATAAAAAGGAATTATATAAAATGCTTGAAGAATTAAAAATGCCAATTTCAGAATTAAAAGAAAATGTTATGAATGTTTGGAGGTTACTTTGACTCTGATTCTATTTACAAAAAAATAGCGGAGCAAGAAGAACTTACAACTCAACCTGATTTTTGGGAAAATCAAGAAAAAGCCCAAAAGGTTATGAATAAAATCAAATCGTTAAAACTTCGTGTTGAACCTTGGAAAGAATTAATTTCAGACATCAGCGACTTAGAAGCAATGTATGAACTTGCTGAAGAAGCCAATGATTTAGATTCAGAAAATGAAATTCGTTCTATGCTTGAACAAGCACAAAACAAATTTGAAAAATTGAATGTTCTAAATCTTCTTTCTGGTGAAGTTGATAATTCAAGTGCATTTCTTACAATTCATGCAGGCGCTGGCGGAACAGAAGCGGAAGATTGGGCGTTTATGTTAAGTAGAATGTATACTCGTTGGGCAGAACGACGCGGATTTAAAATCGAAACGATTGATGTTCTCGAAGCAGAAGGTGGAATTAAATCAATTACATTCCAAATTGATGGCGATTATGCTTACGGTTATCTTAAAGGCGAAGCTGGAATTCACAGACTTGTTCGTATTAGTCCATTTGATGCAAATGCTAGACGACATACATCTTTTTCAAGTGTGTTTGTTTTTCCCGTTCTCGACGATACAATCGAAGTAGAAATTCGTCCAGAAGATCTTCGTGTTGATACTTATCGTGCTGGAGGAAAAGGTGGACAGCATGTAAACAAAACCGATTCAGCAGTGCGATTTACGCATATTCCGACAGGAATTGTTGTTGCTTGCCAAAGTGAACGAAGCCAAATTTTTAACCGACAAGCATGTATGAGTATGCTTAAAGCAAAACTTTACGAATATTATCGTGAACAAAAAGAAAAAGAAAATTCCAAATTCGCAACAGAAAAAAAAGATATAGGCTGGGGGAACCAAATTCGCTCTTATGTTTTTCAACCTTATACAATGGTAAAAGATCACAGAACAAAATGTGAATCTGGAAACATTCAAGCAGTAATGGATGGTGACATCGATCAATTTATTGAATCATATCTTAAGGCAAAATGGTCTGGTGCCCCAATGGACGATACTGACGACGGTGATGATTTGTAATAAAAGAATTGGCAGAAAAAAAACTGTCAAATTGATTTTGTGCTTTTTTTTATTTCTCTTTTTTTGCAATGTACTTTTTGCACAAGACAACAATGAATGGACGATTGGCGCGATTGAATTTACTTATACTCAAGATGTAGAAAGATCTGAATATGAAAAATCAATTTTAAAAGCAGTTCCAAAACTTATTCTTGATCAAGTTACAGGTCTAAAAGAACGCAATATTCCCAACGAAGAAATTGTAAACCGCGAACTTGATAAACTTATAAAAGAAAGACTTTCATTTTTCCTTGAACTTTCAAAAGAAACAAAACTTCGAGATAGTTATGTTCTTCAGGAACTTTCAAAATATCAATTTGATAAAAAGACAAAAATTTCTGAAGAAAAGATTTTAGATATTCAAAAAAAAATTGATGACAATCTTGAAAAACAAGAAAAGATTTTAAATGAAAATTCAAAAATCAAAAAAGCAGAAAACTTTGTTGTTTATAACAATAATTCAGATAATCTTTTTGAAATAACTGATAAACAAATCAACCAAGATTTTTTTTCGTACCAATTTTCTTCTGAAGTTATAAAGGCAAATATTAACGGATTAATTACAGGAACAATTTTGACTTACGGAAATTACTGTGCAGTTTCTGCACAAATGATTGTGTATCCTGGTGCAATTCCTTGTGCAATAATTACGGAAGTTGGAAATATTTCTAAAATCGATGTTATTGCAAAAAATATTGCATACAGACTTATTCCACAAATTGAAAATGCAATTCCTTGCGAAGTTCAAATAAAATTCGTAAATGAAAATCTTAGGAATATGGCAACGCTTACTGTAGATTCAACTGTATATTCCAAAATCCCAGAAAAAATAATTTTAAGTTCTGGTGTTCATAATCTTTGTTTTGAATGTTCTGGTTACAGAAAAGAATCTTTTTCTTATGGCTTTGGTTATGAAAAAAAATATATTATTGAAATTGAATTTATTCCTGAACAACCGATTAACATTGCGCTTGATTTAAAAAAAGAAATAAATGGTTCTCTATTTTATAATGCAAAACCTGCACAAAATAATATTGTCGCTGTAAAAATTAATAATACAAGTGTTTTAGGATATTATCTTACTAAAAACGATAATAATTTGATGTTTATGATAAAACCTTCACTTCTTCTTGATAATACGTCTGTGAACCTTAATCTTCGTGACAAAGATATTGGTGCAAGCATAGAAAAAAGGCGAAAAATGATGTATACTTCTTATAGTGCTTTAATTTGTTCTTTGCCATTGTTATTTTATTCGTATGCAAATTACAATAATCTTTATAGAAGTTATCTAAGTGGGAATAGAAATTTTGATATTCAAGAATTGAGAACATACCAAACTTTAAGTTATGTTGGAATTGGTCTTTCTGTAAGTCTTGGCGGTTGGTTTGTGTTTGAACTTATTCGCTATTTGTTTGCTGCAAATCAAGCGTTACCTGCAGAACCAAAAAAGTCTAATCTTGATTTTGACACTTCTGTGGCTACATTTGAAAATATGATTTTAATGTTCAAGCAAATGGAAGAAGAAGAACTTTTGCGCCAAAAGGCAGAAGAAGAAGCACTAGAAGAATCTGTATCCAAAAATGATGAACAATCAGATAATTTGCAGGAATTTGCAGAACAAAATCTTGGCAAAAATATTAACGAGGAAGAATAATGGCAAAACTTTCATTCGCACAAAAAATTAAAAATTTATTTTCATCCTATAAACAAGAAGACAAAGAATTTTTTGAAGAACTTGCAGATGCCTTAATTGAAGGCGATATTGGTGCAAAAAATGCAATGGAACTTGTCGATCAACTCGAAGCCGAATGTAAAGAAGGAAAAATTCATGGACAAGATGCGATTCTTGCAAAAATGAAGCAAATCCTTTTAGGTTATGTAAAAACTGTTGAGTATAAACCAGTTGAAGATAAAGTAAATATTTGGATGATGCTTGGAGTAAATGGAGTTGGTAAAACTACAACTTGTGCTAAGATTGCAAATTCCTTGAATAAAAGTGGATTTCAAAATATTGTCCTTTCTGCAAGTGATACTTTTCGTGCGGCAGCAATAGAACAACTTTGTTATCATGGCGAAAAAATCGGAATAAGAGTTGTTAATCACCAACATGGTTCTGATCCATCAAGCGTTGTGTTTGACGCTGCAGAAAGCGTTAAAGCAAAAGGTGGTGGAATTGTAATTGCCGACACTGCGGGGCGACTTCATAATAAAGAAAATCTTGTTCACGAACTTGAAAAAATTGACAGAATATGTAGTCAAAAAGCAGATGTTGGTTGTTATAAAAAATTGCTTGTAATTGATTGTACGACAGGTCAAAATGCGTTGCGGCAAGCGGAAGTTTTCCATAAAGCAATTGGTGTAGACGCAATTGTGATGACTAAATATGATTCGACTGCTAAAGGTGGAGTTGCATTAAGTATTGGAAAAGATTTAGGAATTCCTATTTTTTGTGTTTGCACAGGTGAAAATTATTCTGACATTGCATTATTTAATTCTGAAGAATATTTAAATGCTTTTCTTGGACTTTAGTTTTATTGTTTAATTTTCTGTAGAAATGGAATTATGTATGAATTTTAGATTTAAGAAACTAATTTGCTTTTTTTTATTTATATTTTCTATTCTAGTTTTATTATTTGCCGACGAAAATCCTTTTGTAGAAAAAAAAACAATTGTTCCATCATTTGAACAGATTATTGATTCAAGTAATCAACTTCATTTTTATATTTGGAAAGATGAAAATCTTGAACATTTAGTGTTAAATAATTCTGCTAAAAAAAACGAAACAAAAATAATTCATAATTCCGCTAAAAAAACAACTCGCCTTTTTTATGATTCAAATCATAAACTTACTTGTAGTGAATTTTGGACAATTGGAAAAACTTCTAGCGAAAGTTTCCTTGAGAAAATAATTTATTATTTCTATTCGGATGGAAACTTACACGAAGAATTAAATATGCAAACTTATTTTCTTGAAACAAAAGAATTCGATGTTAAGAAAAAAAAATATTTTCAGACATTTTATGATTCACAAAATAAAGTTTTAGAAAAAAATGAATATTCGATTATCATG
>CAZOTD010000150.1:0-4297 GCA_964582685.1 uncultured Treponema sp.
ATTATGATATTTCCACTTGAACAACTTGTTCAATTTTCTGATAATGCTTATGAAATTACAGTTGCTGCAATTCGTCGTGCTTATCAGATGGCTATGGTAAAAGATCCATTAATCGAGCAAAATGAAGATAAAGTTGTTTCGCTTGCAGCGAGTCAGTTATTCAACAACACAGTAACATACCGTATTGAAGAAAAATAAAATTCCAGTAATTGTTATTTTTGCTCCGACGGCTACTGGGAAGACTGCTTTAACTGAAAAACTTTTTGGGTTAAGCAGTCATTCTTTTTTTAAAGGAAAAGCAGAAATAATAAGTGCCGATTCTATGTCTGTATATAAATTTATGAATCTTGGAACGGCAAAACCTAACAAAAATCTACAAAATCAAATTCCGCATTATATGATTGATTTGGTTACTCCAGATATACAGTTTTCAGTCAGTGAATTTGTTGAAAAAGCTGATGAACTGTGTAGTACCATTTTTTCTTCTAAAAAAATTCCAGTTATTTCAGGTGGAACTGGTTTTTATATACGCAATTTCCTTTTAGGATTGCCTCAAACACCAAAAAGTTCTCCAGAAATTCGAAATAACTTAAAACACGAATTAGAACAAAGCGGACTTGAATATATGTATGAAAAATTAAAAATTCTTGATTCTGAAAGTGCATCTAAAATTAATATAAACGATGAGTATCGTATTTTACGTGCGCTTGAAGTTTTTTATCTTACAGGAAAACCTCGAAGTAGTTTTGTTGTGCCTATAAAACTTCGCGAACAATATGATTTTTTTACAATAATTCTTGAGCGCGAACGAGAAGAACTTTACAAGCGCATTGATGCTCGTGTTGAAAAAATGTTCCAAGATGGACTAGAAGAAGAAGTAAATTTCTTGATAAAAAAAGGTTACAAAAAAGAAGATCCTGGAATGCAAGCAATTGGTTACAGAGAATTTTTTATGAATTTACCATCGAATAATGCAGTAAAAGAAAAAATTAAAATTGATTCACATAAATATGCAAAAAAACAATATGTTTTTATGAAAGGAATTCCAAAAGCAAAAGTTTATATGCTTCCAAAAAATCTTGACTACACACAAGAACTGATTTTAGATTTAAAAATATTCTTGAGTAAATATAATTTTGTGCTATAATTAAAGACAAAAATTTGCAAAAACTAACGCCTAAATTTTTATTATTAAAATAATGATTGCGTTAAAAAATTGCATTAAGGGGAAAAAATGTCTGAAGAAAAATATGTTCGTCCAACTTGGGACGAATATTTTATGGAAATTACTCGTACAGTTGCAAAACGTGCAACTTGTGATCGTGGTCGTTCAGGTTGTGTAATTCAAAGAGATAATCAAATTCTTGTTACAGGTTATGTTGGTTCTCCAACAGGACTTGCTCATTGTGATGACGTTGGTCATTTATTAAAAAAAATGATTCATGATAATGGCGAAATTACGCAACATTGTGTAAGAACTGTTCACGCAGAACAAAATGCAATTTGTCAAGCGGCAAAGAGAGGAATCGCGCTTGAAGGTGCAACAGTTTATTGCAAAATGACACCATGTAGAACTTGTGCAATGCTTATCATAAATTGTGGAATAAAAAGAGTTGTGTGTGAAAAACATTATCACGACGAAAAAGATTCTCTTGAAATGTTTAAAACTGCTGGTATTCCAATTAAGCATTTAGAAGATGAAGTTCAAATTTACAAAGATATGTAAAAAATGTAAACTCATAAACAAATTAGAATGTTGACATCAACCATTCTTTAAATTTTGCATAATCATTTTCCATAGGAATTGCTCGATCTGGAAGATTCATAATTTTTTCAAGTCGCTCAGGAATTTTGGGATCTCTTCCAATTGCTTGTTTTACTGTTTGTCCAAATTTTGCAGAATCTGCCGTTTCAAGAATAATTCCGATTGAATTTTTATTTACAATTTCATTTGCCCAAGATGGAATGTTTGCTGTTAAACCAGGTTTTGTAAAATCATGTTTTCCGCCTTTGATAAGTTTTTCCATTCCACCATTTCTGATATCGTCCCAAGCTTTCCAAGCAATTGCACCATGAGGATCAATAATATATCCAGTTTTAGAATAACAATCTTGGATTGCTTCAAGAATTCCTTCGTTATCAAGCCAATAAGAAGCAAACATTTTTCTAACTTCTTCAAGCGAATACATTGACACAATTCGCTCATAATTACTTGGGGCACCAACATCCATTGCATTTGCGTAAGTTTCAACAGAAGGTCGTGGTTCGTATTTTCCAGTTGCTATCCAATCTGGAATTGTTCTGTTGGAATTTGTTGCAGCAACAAAACCTGTAATTGGTGCGCCCATTTTTTTTGCAATAAGACCTGATGTTAAGTTGCCAAAGTTTCCAGATGGAACTGTAACAATAATTGAAGGTTCTTGTATTTTGTTACAAATTGGTGCTTTTATTTTTGCCAAAAGTGAAGAATACATATAATAAAAACTCTGTGGCAAAAGTCGAGCAATATTAATTGAATTTGCAGAAGAAAGTCTGAATTTGTTCCTTAATTCATCATCTGTAAATGCAGTTTTTACAAGTTTTTGGCAGTTGTCAAAAGTTCCTTTTACTTTAAGTGCACGTACATTACCTGTAAAAGTTGAAAGTTGTTTTTCTTGAAGCGGAGAGATTTTTCCATCTGGATAAAGAATTGTAACATCGATTCCAGGAACATTATGAAAAGCACTTCCGACAGCACTTCCTGTATCTCCTGATGTTGCAACAAGAATATGAAGGTTGTCTTTATTTTCTTGATTAAAATAAGACATTACGCGAGCCATAAAGCGTGCTCCAAAATCCTTAAAAGCACAAGTTGGTCCATGAAAAAGTTCAAGCACATAAGTTATTGGATCAATCTGATTTAATTTTGAAATAAAAGGATAAGCATCTTGAATAATAGAATCAAGATCATCGTCTGGAATTTCGCCTTTGCAAAAAGGTTTTGCCATTTCAAGTGCAATAGTTCTAAAAGATGGCTCAGTGTTGCTTTTAAGAATATTTTCTGGCATTTTAGGAAAGTCAACAGGAATATAAAGTCCTCCAGTTTTTGAATTCATTCCGTTAATAACTGCCGTTTTAAAATCTACTTTTACTGAATTGTCTCTTGTATCTGTATAAATCATAATGTTTCCCTTGATTTTGATTTTACAATTTTTATTAAACTAAAAGTGATTAAAATTACATTGAATAAATTAATTCATTTGCAATATCTTTTGCAAGTTGAACTTGACAAGCTTTTAAGATTGCCCATTTATTTTTGTCTATTACCGTTGTAGTTTTTGTAACAGTAGAAACTTCTTTGCCTAATTCCCAATCTATTGCAGTTGCAGTTCCTGTAAGTGAAAGAGAATATCCACCTTCACATTCTTCAATACTAGAAGCATAAACTACTTTTCCGTAAACAATATATTTATATAAAGAAGAACCTTGAACCATTTCTTTTGCTTTTGAAAAAACTGCATCAGAACCTTTTTCAATTTGTTCGTGAAAGTCAGCATTTTGTGCTTGATAAGGATAACCCGCTCTCCAAAACTCGCCAACTAAGTTTGAAGAAGATGAAAGAGCAGAATTAAGAACCATTCTACCTTTTTCATCATAATCAACAATGCTTACAAGAATGTGCTTTTTTGCAAGTGAAAACCTTACTTGCAAAGGAACAGTCAGCGATTTTTCATTTACAATTTTTGTTATACTTGAACTTTTATAAGGTGTTTTTGGGGAAAAAGTTATAATGCCATTTATGCTTGTATGAAATGTTTTAGGTGTATATGATACCTTTCCAGACTCATCTGTCGTAAGTTCAAAATGTTCATACGAAATTGTATTGTTCGTTTTTCCTGATGGGGCAGTTACAGAAAGCGTGTAATTTGCATAAGGCGTTCCGTCATTGTGCTTAACACTTACAACAAAAGGTTTTGTAAAAGGTGTTCCAGCAACTGGAACTGAAGGTTTTGAAACAAGCACAATTTCAAAATCTTCCATTTCATCGTTAAAAGCAGAACTTGAAGTTGCCTTATTTTGTGTCGAAGAATTAATGTTTGATTTAGAAGTGTTTTCTACATCTGTAGATTCACATGAAGTAAAACATACAAGAGTTGAAATTAACAAAGCAGTAATATTTGTAAGTTTTCTTTTTGCCATAATTTAAAATCCTCATTAATTTAATTATACTTTCTTAATAGGAATAATTATATTTTATATCTAGCAAAGTTTCAATTAATCTCTTGAGTTTTTTTAATAAATGAATACAATCGAAAAC
>CAZOTD010000151.1:0-4263 GCA_964582685.1 uncultured Treponema sp.
TCTAGCGGAAATATCTGTTTCAATAAAATTATTATTTGAAATTTTGTATGAATTCATCTTGAAATTCTACATTCCTGATTTATACTTTAAACTATGAAAACATTTATCAATAAATCATGGCAATTTACAGATTCCTTTGACAAGCAGTTGCTTGCTTTAAAAAAATCGGACATAAAACTTAAACTGACAACTGTTGACATTCCACATTCAGTTGTTCAAACTCCGTTCAATTATTTTGATGCTCAGATTTATCAAAAAGTCAGTGGTTACAGAAAAACTTTTAAAACCGTTTCGGCTTGGAAAGACAAACGAGTATTTATTACTTTTGAAGGTGCGGCGCACGAAGCGACTGTTTATCTTAACGGACAACTTTTAGGAACTCACAGTTGTGGTTATACAGCGTTCACTTTTGAGATGACAAAATTTCTTGCACCATCTGGCGCTGAAAATGTTCTTGTAGTAAAACTTGATTCTAACGAAACAATTGATGTTCCGCCTTTTGGCTTTGTAATTGACTATATGACTTATGGAGGAATCTATCGTGAAGTTTTTATTGAAGATAAACCGAAAGTATTTATCGAAGATATTTTTGTAACAACAAAACAAGATAAATGCAATATAAAATTTTCATTAAGCGAACAAGTAAAAGTTGGAACGGAATTTAACATTTTTGTTAATAGTTGGAATAACCAAAATTCTAAACCTGTAAATACAAAACTTTCCGTTGATAAAAGTTCAAAAGATTTTTGCTGTGAACTTCAAATTCCTAATGTAAAATTTTGGAAACCAGAAAATCCAAATTTATATATTGCAACTGTCGAACTTATTTCTAATTCACCTGGAACAAAAAATAAAAAAGAAACAAAAGAAAAAGTTGATTCAAAAACTGTGCGGTTTGGGTTTAGAGATATTGAAATGAATGCACAAGGTTTTTTTCTTAATGGGGAAAAATATAAATTGCGCGGACTTAATCGCCATCAATCTTTTGCTTATTGTGGATATGCAATGCCAGAAAGCATTCAACGATACGATGCATTTATCTTAAAAAATGAACTTGGGTTAAATGCTGTTCGAACTTCTCATTATCCGCAAAGTCAACATTTTCTCGATGCTTGTGATGAACTTGGACTTTTAGTGTTTACAGAATTTCCGGGCTGGCAGCATATTGGAAAAAGTGCAAAGTGGCGAAAACAAGCAATCGAAAATGTTCGCGAAATGGTTTTGCAATATCGAAATCATCCATCAATTTTCCTTTGGGGAGTTAGAATAAATGAATCTCCAGATGACGATGAACTTTATTCTGTTACAAATTCTGTAGCACGAGAATTAGATTTTTCAAGAAAAACTGGCGGTGTTCGTTGCATAAAAAAATCTAATCTGCTTGAAGATGTTTATACTTACAATGATTTTGTTCATCGAGGAGATAATCAAGGTTGCGAACCAAAATCAAATGTTACTTCAGATATGAAAAAAGCATATCTCATTAGCGAATATAATGGACATATGTATCCGACAAAAATTTTTGACGATGAAATTCATCGCACAAATCATGCAATAAGACATGCAAAAGTTCTTAACGATGTTGCTTATTATGATGACATTGCAGGAAGTTTTGGCTGGTGTGCATTTGATTACAATACTCACGAAGATTTTGGAAGCGGAGATGGAATTTGCTATCACGGTGTTATGGATATGTTTAGAAATCCAAAACTTGCTGCGAGCGTTTATAAAAGCCAAGCAGAAAAAGAAATTGTTCTTGAAGTTAGTACTTCGATGGATGTTGGAGAACATCCTGCTTGTACGAGAGGAAAGAACTGGATTTTTACAAATGCCGACAGCGTCAAAATGTATTTTAATGACATTTTTATTACAGAGTTTTTTCCATCGCAAAGTTCTTTTAAAAATTTAAAACATCCACCTTTGTTGATTGATGATTATATCGGCGAACGATTTATCAAAGAAGAAAAAATGAGTCGTAAAATTTCTGATGATGCTAAATCGCTCATTAATTTTGTTGCAATGTATGGACAAATAAAAATGCCGATTAAACTTTTGCTAAAAGCAACAAGGTTAATTCTTTGCGGATATAACACGACAAAACTTCGAGTGCTTTACGATAAATATGTCGGAAATTGGGGCGGAGTTGCATCTATTTATAAATTCGAAGCAATAAAAAATGGAAAAGTTGTAAAAACTGTAAGTCGCGGACCTGTAAAAGAACTTTTTTTAACTGCCGATGTATCTTCAAAAAAACTTTTTACTCAAAAAACTTGGGACGCTGCCGCTATAAGACTTTGTGTAAAAGACCAATATGGAAACATAGTTCCATATTATATGGAAAGCGTCAAGTTCAGCATTGAAGGTCCTATAGAATTGATTGGTCCTGAATATTCCGTTTTTAGAGGAGGAACTTCTGGAACTTATGTAAAAACTTCTGGTAAAAAAGGAAATGGCATTCTTAAAATTACTTCTGGAAAATTAAATTGTAGAATAGATTTTTCAGTTGTCTAAACGAACAAACAAAGTTCCAAAAACGCGTCAAGAAATTTCAAGAAAGAAGAGCAATTCACAGATAATTGTCAATTTTGACAAACTTCTTGACGCAAGCAATGAAATTTGAAATACTTTTTGAAAATATAAAAAGTTATAAAACTAAATTATAGAAACTAAATATAGAGGCTTAAAATATTTATGCCAGAAAAATTATCGCGCGGTTCGTTGTCGATGCTAAAATTAACTGTTCCATTAGCTTTGGAACAGTTTTTGCGTATTCTTGTATCTTCAATTGATACAATTATGCTGAGTACATATTCTGACAAAGCAGTTGCTGGAGTTGGACTTGTATCGCAATATGTTTTCTTTTTGCAAATCCTTTTTAATGTTGTTTGTACTGGAGCGTCAATTGTTCTTGCACAATATCTTGGTGCAGAAAAAAGTGATAAAGAATTAAATTATATTTCTCAAGCAAGTTCTGTTATGATAATAATTTTATCGGTTATTGTAACAGTTCTTGTTTTGTTTGGATTTGGTCCACTTTTAAGTTGTTATTCACTTGAACAAGAAGTTCGACAAAGCGCTTATGATTATTTTATAATTTACGGTGGAATTTGTGCTGTGTTTTCTGCATTTAGTCTTTTGCAAAGCACAATATTGCGAGCGTATGGTTATACAAAAGATGCAATGATTGTAACTATTATTGCCAATTTGATAAATGTTTTAGGAAACGCAGTTGCTCTTTATGGATTTTTTGGAATTAAAATGCCACCTGCATTTTCTGGCGTAAAAGGTGTTGCTTGGGCTTCTGGTTTTTCTATGATTGTGTCTTGCATTATTCTTCAATTTATGATTGCAAAAAAAAGCGATGTTCAATTCAAGTTAAAGGGAATTACAAAAATTCCTCAACGCGTATATCATCTTATTCTTTCGATTGGAATTCCAACTGCTGGCGAAAGCCTTTCATACAATGTTGCAAATATTGTTCAAACAGCAATGTTTTCTTCTTTGGGAACTAATGTAATGTCGGCACATATTTATACTCAAACAATTATTCGTTTTGCGTATGCACTTACTATTGCGATTGGAAGTGCGACACAAATTAAAACTGGATATTATGTTGGTGCAAAACAAAGTGAACAAGCGTATAAAAGCATTTTTAAATATTGGATTTATGCAACAATTTCTTCTGTTTCGCTCGTTGGTATTTGCAACATTTTCAAAAAAACATTGATTGGATTTTTTACACCATTTGACGGACCTATTGGACAAATTGCAGCCCAACTTATGTTAGTATCGTTTTATATCGAATTTGGTCGTTGTATGAATATAGTTTTTATCGGTGGCTTAAAAGGTTCTGGTGATATAAAATTCCCTGTCATTTATGGAATATTTTCTATGTGGATGATTATCGTCGGAGGCGGTTGGTTTTTAGGTCTTTATTGTGGACTTGGAATAATTGGATTTTGGCTTGCTGTTGGAACTGAAGAAATATCTCGTGGCATTGTGATGTTATTCCGCTGGAAAAGTAAACGCTGGATGCAACACGCGATTGTATAAATTATTATTTATACGGTTTGTCGACTCTAAAGGCAACAAATATCAGCGCATAGAGTACACTCCTTACGGCGAGATGTGGGTGGAAAAGACGCAAAACACGGGGCTGGAGTATCTGCCGTATAATGAAAAAGTCAATTTAAGTACAGTCAGGAAATACCCTAATTACTTAAGCGGCAATTGTATTAACTGCGGCTTTTTCTCTGTAAATTG
>CAZOTD010000152.1:0-4218 GCA_964582685.1 uncultured Treponema sp.
GATAATAATCAAAATAACATGATGTGGAATTTATATGCTAAAAATTTCACAGGAGTATGTTTTGGTTATGAATTTAAAACTGTTTTAACTGAAAATTTAAAAAATTATTCCGATAAATATAGAACTTTTTTTGTTGAAATTTTGGATAATGATTTAAATTGTGAAGGACTTTATCTTAATCAAAACGATAAATTCTATTTGGGACTAATAAAAGTGAAATATGCAAAACAAAGACCCTTGAAGTGTAGAGTTTTTGCTCTAAATTCTGAACAAGAAAAAGCAAAAATAAAAGAATCTTTTTTAGTGAAAAATAATTTTTCTGATAGAAAAAGAAATAAAATAGATTGGTCATATGAGCAAGAATCAAGAATAATTTTGTATGATTATTATAAAACAAGAGAAAATTTTATAGAAATAATGCCTCATTATCCAGATAAAGTTTTAAAAGAAGTTTGGTTTGGAAATAAAATAGAAAGTAATAAAAAAGAACGTATTATAAAATGCATAAAAGAAAATTATTCAAACTTTGATGATATACATTTTGAAGATATTTCTCAAAAAAAATTCTCAATTTTGGAAAGATAGAGTTACAGGAAATAGTATACACGAAAAAGCACGAGAACTGTAAAAAGCGTCTGATGCGTCATGCAGTGATTTCCAGAAATTAACTAATATTTCGCCTTTGTGGTGTTCACCTTGCAGAAAAAGTTCACGCAGAACACATATTTCAAAAGTTCTCGCGTTTCGAAAACCGGATTCAAAGCTCCAGTTGCGCTTGAGGAAGGACTTCGCCGCACAATCGATTATGAGTTTGTCCGCAAAGTTCAAGGTCATACATTTTCTTGCGAATGATGTTGCAAGTAATGGAATCCATGAAAAAGCACTAGAACTGTTAAAAGCGTTTGATGCGTTATGCAGTGAATGGCCTTTCCACAGACTGCACCATCGCTGTACTTCATTATCGTACCCCCATTTGATTTTCGGGTGTTTGTCGACTGTACTTTTATGTTAACCTTTCAATATCTTTTTATTTTTTGATAACAACCGTAAAACTTGCCTAAAAAATTACAACGATTTGCACGATTTATAGCGATTTTCACGAGTTGCACCGATTTTCAAAAGTAAACCTTTCTTTGACTTTTTCACAAAAAACGAATAAAATTATTACTATGACAGATGACAAAACTAAAATTAAAAACACATCTTTTGATGAACTTGTCAAGATTTTTACAATTATCAATGACGAAAAACTTATGAAAGACTTTATGGAATGTCTTTTTACTCCAGCAGAGCGAGAAGATTTTGCAAACAGATGGACTCTTGTAAAAGAGATTGATAAAGGAACAACACAGCGCGAAATTGCTAAAAACTTTAATATGTCTCTTTGTAAAATTACTCGCGGTTCAAAGGAATTTAATAAAAGCGATAGTGCTTTTAAAAAAGTTCTTGAAATGTATAAAGAAAAATAAAAGACAAATAGAAAAAAAAGAGGCTGTCAGTCTAAAATGTCTTCTTCATTAATGATGAAGTTTATTTTAGTCTGACAGCCTTTTTTTATTTAAGAAGTGCTGCGATTTCTGGATGTTTCCAGTTTATTGCAGTTGTGTAAGGTGTTTCGCCAGATAGATTTTTTCTATTTTTATCTAAATTAAAAGAAAGAAGTCTTGAAACAATTTCTGGATTTGCATAGCGAGCCGCATAGTGAAGAATTGTATTTCCTTTAATATCTGTTTTATTTGCAGAATATTTTACGATGTAAGCAAGCATTTCATTATTTTTTTCTTTGAAAACAAGTGTTAAAACTGTATCGCCACGATTGTTGATTTCTGCAAATGGTGAAGCACCATTTTCCAACAATGTGTTTGCCATATCAATTTCATTTGTGATAACTGAAAGTGCAAGTGGCGTGTAACCAGAGGAATTTCTTGTATCAAGTGGATAGCCTTTTTTTATTAACATCGAAATTATTCTTGAACCAGCTTTTGAAGAAACTGCAATGTGAATTGGAGTATTTCCATCAGAATCAGTAATATTAATGTTTTTTCCTAGAACGGCATCCATAATCGCTTCATTTTTTCCAAAGGAAATTTCAAGAGGAGTTTTTCCTTCTTTATCGCGACTCATCGGATTGCTCTTGCTACTTAAAATCTGAATTATTTCTAAGTTTTCAGTTTCGACTGCTTCATGGAAAGGAGTGCGTCCGTTTAAATCTTGAATTTGCGGATTGGCCGCATTATTAAGAAGAAGAGCAACTATATCACTTTGTCCGCCTTTGATTGCATCTACAAGAGAAGTTCTTCCTTGACTGTCATATATATTTGGACTTGCTCCTAAAGAAAGTAGTAATGAAGTCATATCATAATTACCTTCGATAGCGGCTTCTGCAAGAGGAGTTTTTCCTGCAATATTTGGCTTGTTAGGATTAAGACCAAGTTCTATCAAACATCGCGCGCTATTAAGAGCATTCCATCTTACTGCTGTATGAAGTGGAGTTGAACCAAGATTGTCTCGAACATTTATATCCGCACTTTTTTCGATAAGTGCTTCGATGATTTTGACGTCATTTGCTTTTGCTGCACTAAATAAAGGAGTTTGTCCATTTGCATTTGCTGCTTCTATTATAGCGCCTTTTTGAATAAGGTAATTCACAGAATCAAGAAGTCGCCATTCTGCACAATAGTGAAGAGCAGTGTTTCCGCTTCCATCTGTTGCTTTGATTGTTTTTGAATTAATGAGCCAATCATTTTTAGAAGTTGTTAAAGCAAGTTTTAAAGGCGAAATATCTTGTGTATTAGCAGAAAAAATATTTGCATCTTTTTCAAGTAATAACATTCCAACTTCTTTTTTATTTCCTTGTACTGCAAAATAAAGTGCAGAATTTCCATCACGATTTCTGTCGTTTATGTTAGCACCAAATTCAATAAGATATTTGATTTTATCAAGATTTGCATTATTTTTAATCGCAATCAAAAGCGGCGTGTTTCCTTCTGAATCAAGTGAATTTATATTTGAAGAATTTATCAGAGATTCAAAAAGTCCATCATTTGTTTCAAGAACTTTTGTAAATGGTGTTATATGATTTGAATCTTCTGCGTGAATATCTGCACCATGTGTTACATAGAATTTTATTTGGTCATTTAGTTTGTGTTCAATCGCAGTTGCTAGTGCGGTGTTGCCTTTTTTATTTCTGATATTTACATCTGCATTTGCAGCACAAAGCAATTCGAGAGTGTTACAATCAAGATTAGTCATTGCCGCAGTATGAAGCACTGTATCGCCAAACATATCTTTATGGTTTATATCGGCATTATATTCAATAAGAAGTTTATATGTTTCAAAACGATTTTCTTTTGGAATGATGATTAAAAGTGGAGTTTTACAAAGACTATCTTGTGAATTTACATTTGCATTGTGCTCAAGTAAGGTTTTTGCAATTTCCAATCTTCCATAACGGCAAGCTTCGTGAAGTGGCGTTGAACCGTTAATATCTTGTGCTTCTGTGTTTGCATTATTTTCAAGAAGAAAGTTTACAATACCTATGTGATTTTTGATTGTTGCAATGTGAAGAGGAGTTTGCCCGTCTTGCATTGTAAGTGAATAATTTCGAGAAAGAACAGTATCTTCAAAATAAGAAGTAGTTCCACCAATTTCTTGTGCTCCGGCAAGTAATAAATCGTTTGCCATTTTTGCACAGATGTAATCGTCAGGAGAAGAAAGAGCAATTTTTAATGGAGTAATTCCTTTATTATCGGGAATGTCAATATCAATATTTTTCTTTAATGCATATTCAAAAGGTTCAATATATTTTCCTTTTACAAAATAGTGCATTATTGTCTGACCATTTGCATCTTTTAAGGTCGATGTTGAGTCATTAATCATTAAATCAAAATATTCTTCGCCTTTATTGATTGCCTTTTCGAGTGCACAAATGCCTTCTGAATCTTGAACAAAAATATCGGCTTTTGCAGTTGTAAGTGCTTTTATGCTTTCATAACAATCGCCTTCAATTGCAAGTGTAAGTGGCGTTTGATTTTTGTAATTTTTGATTTCTGTGTTAGCACCTTTTATGATAAGAAAAGTAACAAGGTCTCCATCGTTCGATAATGCTGCAGAATGGAGAACTGTATTTCCTTCTTCATCTTGTTCATTGACATCAGCTTTTGTCATAAAAAAAGTTTTGGCTTCGTCAACTTTTCCTTGTCTAATTAATTCTTGAAT
>CAZOTD010000153.1:0-4208 GCA_964582685.1 uncultured Treponema sp.
GATCCTTTTAAATAAAGCTTTGGGACAAGAGCGAATTCTAGGACTTCACATTGATAACGGATTTATGCGCAAAAATGAATCAAAAAATGTTGAAGCCGCTTACCGCAAATTTGGATTTAATAACTTTATTATAGAAGATGCAAGTGAAAGTTTTTTAAAAGCAATCTCAAATCTAACAGATCCTCAAAAAAAACGAATCGCTGTTGGTGAAAATTTTATTGCAGTTCGTAACGAAGTTGTCGAAAAACAACATCTCGATGATGAAAAATGGCTATTAGCGCAAGGAACTTTGTATCCAGACATTATAGAATCTGGCGGAACAAAAAATTCACATACAATAAAAACTCATCACAATCGTGTTCAGGGAATTCAAAATCTAATTGAAAAAGGATTAATTATTGAACCTATAAAAGATTTGTATAAAGATGAAGTTCGTGCAATTGGAAAAAAACTCGGACTTCCTGATGAACTTGTAATGCGACATCCTTTCCCGGGACCTGGACTTTCAATTAATGTTTTGTGCAATGATGGAAAATCTTGGAATCAACAAGATGAAAAAGAATTTCAAGCAGCAAAGCAAGAATTAAATAACACAAAACTTAATATGTTTTGCCAAAATTGTTGTGCAAATTTAAAAAAGACTGTTTTGCCAGTTCGTTCTGTCGGAGTTCAAGGCGATTTTAGAACTTACCATTTTCCAGCACTGTTAGATTTTGGACCTGCAAAAGAAAATGAATGGTTACTCGAAGTTGATGCTGCAGAAATGGGCATTCGACACTTTCCTAGTAAACAAGAAAAAATTGAAGAATGTTCATCGACAATTACGAATTCTGCAAAGTTCATTAACAGAACTTGCATAAAACTTTATCAAAATCCAAATGTAAAAGACGAAGATTTAAAACTTCAAGAAGGTTATTGCGACAAAAGACGATTAGACCAATTGAGAGAGGTTGATAACATTGTTTTGAATGAACTTCATAATTCAGGTTGGTACGAAAAAATCTTTCAACATTTAACAATCGATTTGCCGTTTGCAACAAACAAGGAACACGCAACATTTGTTTTGCGCCCTGTAATTTCAGAAGATGTAATGACTGCCCGCTTTGCATTTTTACCAAAAGAATTGCTAGGACAAATAATTAAGCAAATTGCAGAACTACCATTTGTCAATGCCTTGTATTTTGATGTAACAAACAAACCGCCTGCAACTTTTGGTTGGGAATAATTTTAATTACTGCTTTGAATAATTAACAACGATTTCAGTAAGTAAAGGAATTAATTGTTTTTTGCGAGAAACAACATCTTGCAAATAATAAGCATTGTCTTCTTGCTTTGGAAAATTAATAAATTTTTCGAATTTCGGATCACAGTGAATTAGCAAAATACTAGAAAGTGTTGTAATATCTGTAACTAAAAGACATGAAAAAAGTGCTTTTCGACTTCTGCTTTCTATTTCGAGTTCTTTTATAAAATCTGCTTTTCTGCTTAATACTTCTTTTGTATTTCCAACTTCAATTTGACTTACAGTATAAACAATTTTACCTTCAGTATATTCTTTTAAATCTTGTCTGATAAGTTCTCCAGGATCTCTGCCAGAAACATTGCTTCCTGCAACAATAATTTCATTTCCCAATTTTTGAATATCAAGATCTGTAATATTTGAAAGATATTCGGCAGTTTCTCTGTCTATATCTGTTGTCGTCGCAGATTGAAGAATTAATGTGTCAGAAAGAATTCCGCAAAGGAGAATCGAGGCGATTTCTTTTGGAATAGGAATTTTATTTTCTGTATACATATTGGCAATCTGTGTTGAAGTTGAACCAACTGGACGATTAATAAAAGTAATAGGCGTTTTTGTCATAATCGTACCAAGTCGATGATGATCAATAACTTCCAAAATTGAATAATGCTCTATACCTTCAACCGCTTGAGATAATTCATTGTGATCGACAAGAATCAAATCGAGATTTGGTTCTTTAAGGAGATCATGTTCAGAAATCATTCCAATTACTTTATTTTCATCATCTACAACAGGAAGATATTTACAATGTGCATCGCGAAGTATATCTTTTATTTTTGCAACAGTATCATTTATATGAACAGTTTTTATTTCTTTGTCTCCCATAAAACCAACAGGCATAGAATATGCAATAAGCATTGATGTAGGAGAAGTAGAATACGGACTGACAATTACAGACACGCCATTTTTTTCTGCAAGTGCTTTTAATTCTTTGTTAATTATACAGTTGCTTGTTGTAATCAAAAGTTTAACTTTATGTTCAATACAAATTTTATGAATATCAGTTCTATCAGATGCAATTACAACTATATCTTCTGAGGCGTGAGCTTCAAGTCTTTTTTTAAATGTTTCAATTGAAGAAGATGCAACATGAATTGAAGCTTTAAAATTCTTTTCTGTATCACCACTTAAATAAATTGGCTGAGCATTAAGTGTCTTCTGAATAAGGCTAATATTTGTAGGAAAACGATGTTTTTTTTCTGGATTCAATATTGAAAGAACTCCAGTTGCAAAACCTGAATAATGCAAAAGAGAAAGATATTTTCCATTATTATCAACTACAGGAAGAACACGAATTTCTGTTTTTTCCATTTTTTCGATTGCTTCCCAAACAGAACATTTATCGTGCACAGATTCCACAGATTGTTGCATATAATATTTAACTTTTGGAATAAGGTCGGGAATATATTCTGGACGAGGAAGTTGAAATTTTTCAAATATATATCTTGTTTGTGGATTTAAATGTCCTGCACGAGCAGCTTTGTAATTTTCAAATCCTAGAAGATTCTTAAGTTTTGCATAACCAACCGCAGAAACTACTGCGTCCGTATCTGGATTTTTATGTCCAATAATGTAAGTTGTCTTTTCCATATTTCATATTTTGCTATAAATAAATTTATTTGTCAAATCGGATACAGATAAACTATAAACAATACATTTAGATAATTCGTTTAACTCCATCACTTGAAGAACAAGCAAAAAAACCTGCATCATGTCCAATTACTTTTGTGTAAGCTTCTTGAACAACATTAACAAAATTATCAATATTATTCTTTTGAACTAAGGCGATTGCACATCCTCCAAATCCAGCACCAGTAACTCTTGCACCAAGACAACCATCTTGAGCAGTTGCAACGGCTGCAAGTGTATCAAGTTCAAGTCCTGTAGTTTCATAATCGTCTTTTAGTGATTTATGAGATTCAACAAGTAATTTTCCAAGTGTTACTAAATCATTCTTTTTTAATGCTTTGACTGCCTCAAGAACTCTTTGATTTTCTGTAACACAATGTCGAGCACGTTTGTAAAGCACATCATCTTTTATTGTAGAACCTACAGAATTAAATTGGTCAACTGTAAGAGAACATAAATCTGGAAGTTGACATGTATTTTCAATTGAAGTACCAAATAAAGGAATGGATGCATTTTTTAAAATTTCAAGAGCTTGTTCACATTGGCTTCGTCTTTCATTATATTTTGAATCTGCAAGTTGTCGTTTCTTTTTTGTATTCATTACAACAAAACGATAATCACCAAGTTCAAGAGGAATATATTCATGTTCAATTTTTGCGCAGTCAAGAAGTTCTGCGGTTTTTTCTTTAGCCGTTGCAATAATATATTGATCCATAATTCCACATTTAACATTCATAAATTCATGTTCGCTTTGTTGCCCCATAAGTGCAATATCTTTTCTTGAAATTTCAAAATTAAAAAGATCAGAAACTGCATAAGCAAATGCACATTCAAGTGCGGAACTAGAAGATATTCCTCCAGCAGGCGGAATATTACTTACCATAAGAATGTCAAATCCACAAGGAATTTTGTAACCGCGACGAATCATGATACTCAAAATTCCATTTAGATAATTTGCATAATCGTTTTCTTTTTTAAATGTAAAATTATCATTTATATCAAATGAAAAAGTACCTGGAAATTTTAAATCATTGTACGTGATTTTTGTGTCGCTTCTTTTTCTAATTGAAACATAAATGTATTTATCAATTGCAGTCGGAAAAACTTTTCCACCATTGTAATCGATATGCTCACCAATAATGTTAATTCTTGCAGGTCCTGCATAAACCTGAACAAGTTTTTTGTCTCCACCATAAAATTTTACAAATTCGTCTGGGAGTAATGAAGGATTAAAATCCTGATTTGAAATATTTTCGCTCATAATAGAATTATCCGCTTT
>CAZOTD010000154.1:0-2847 GCA_964582685.1 uncultured Treponema sp.
CTTGTTACATTTTATTGCCATCACTTGTTTTGCCATTTCGTATTAACTATTTTTTGTGATATAATATTTTAATTACGATTTTATTTTTCGAGGAAATATGCAACAAATTACAAATGAACTTAAAAAGGAATTATTCCAGAAAGCAAAAAGTATGCTTGATTTTTCTTATGCGCCATATTCAAATTTTAAAGTCGGCGCTGCACTTTTAACAAACGATAAAAAAATTTTTACTGGTTGCAATATTGAAAATGCCGCATTTGGACCTTCAAATTGTGCAGAACGAACGGCTTTTTTTAAAGCAATAAGTGAAGGAATATTAGATTTTGCCGCAATTATGATTGTTGGAGGACCGAACGCAATTATCAAAGAATATTGTCCACCTTGTGGAGTTTGTCGACAAGTTATGATGGAATTTTGTAAACCAAGTTTTAAAATTTTCCTTGCAAAATCAGAAAATGATATAATTGAATATTCTCTAAATGAACTTTTACCTTTAGGTTTTGGCAACGAAAATCTAAAATAAAATACTGCAAATTCAAATTATGTGATATAATAGAACAATGAGTAGAATTACAATAACACTTCCAAACAATAAAACTCTTGAAACTGGAGAAGGAACAAGAGCAATTGATTTTATTGACGCATTATCAGATACGCCAAACACTATATATGCAGTTCGTGTGAATAATCAAATTTGTTCGCTTAATAAATCACTTCAAACCGATTCAGTTGTCGAACCTGTTCTAGCAAAAAGCAAAGAAGGAGCAGAAGTTTATCGCAGAACTTTATGCTTTGTAATGGAAGCGGCGATGCACAAAATTGATCCAAATTATCGTCTCTTAATCGGTCATAGTCTTGGATACGGTTACTATTACACGCTTGCCGATGGAAATTCCATTCATCCACCTTTAATCGAAAAATTAAAAGTAAAAATGGCAGAGCTTATAAAGAAAAATCTTCCGATTGAAACTTTTTCACTTTCTTACGAGCAAGCCATCAAGCATTTTGAAAATCAAGGCTTACAAGATACACGAAATCTTATGAGATACAAATGTCCGCCACGAATTCAACTTAATGTGCTTGATGATTTTACAGAAATGTATGTTGCACCACTACTTGTTTCAACTGGATATCTTAAAATTTGGGAAATAATAAAATATGGGAACGGCTTTCTTTTAAGATTTCCTACGACACAAGAACCAGAACGTTTGCCAGAATTTCATGACATTCCGCAATTGTTTAAAACTTATGAGCGTTATAAAAAATGGGGAAAGCAAATTGGAGTTACAACCGCTGCTTCTTTAAATGAAATTGTTGCCAATCGTAAAATAGATGATTTCATTCTCATTTCAGAAACTTTCCAGCAAAAATGCATTGCCGACATCGCCCAACAAATTTACGACAGAGGAAAAGTAAAACTCGTCCTAATTGCAGGTCCGTCAAGTTCTGGAAAAACAACAAGTGCAAAAAAACTTGCCCTTGAACTTCAGGCGATTGGTTACACTCCAAAAGTAATTAGCCTTGACAACTATTATATCGGACATGAAAAAACTCCACTTGATGAAAATGGCAATCCCGACTATGAATGTCTTGAAGCTTTAAATCTTGAACTTATCAATCAAAATCTTCTTGACCTATTTGATGGAAAAGAAATTACTTTGCCAGAATATGATTTTAAAACTGGAACTAGTTCAATTACAGGAGAAAAACTTAAGCTCAATCAAAATGATATTCTTATCATAGAGGGAATTCATGGACTTAACGAAAAATTAACTTCAGCAATTAAACCGCAAAATAAATTTAAGCTTTACCTTTCGCCACTTACTCAACTTAACATTAATGAACACAATAGAATTTCGACAAGCGATAATCGTTTGATTCGTCGAATTGTCCGTGATTCACAATTTCGAGGAAAACCAGCAACAGAGACAATTTCAATGTGGGAAAGCGTTCAAAAAGGCGAACGTCTTTATATTTTCCCATTTCAAAATAATGCAGATGCAATTTTGAACACAGCGCTAGATTATGAACTTTCCGTCTTGAAAATTTTTGCTGACCCTTTGTTAAAACGAATTACGCCAATGCAAAGAGAATATTCAGAAGCATGCAGACTTTTACGATTTTTAGATTTATTCCCGACAATTGACCCAACAGAAGTTCCAGAACGCTCGATTTTGCGTGAATTTATCGGACATAGCAAATTTAAATACTAAAAACGACAATCGCATTTTCAATAGATTTAGAAACTTTATCAATAAACAACGAATTCTTAGAACTAGAAAAACGACAGTATGCTTTTTAGTTTTGCAAGAAAAAAATTAACTTTTTTCCAAGACTACATTGATAAATCAATAGGAGAATAAATAAAAATCTTCCAAAAAAAATCCTACTCTGGCAGAATTAAAACCGCTAGAAAAAATACTGGGAAGAAGAGATGAATACACACGCCAAATGGAAAAGTTGCGTTATGCTTGGGAACTTCCAAAAAAAGATGAAGACAAAGATGATGAAAGCCTAAAAGCGTTTGAAGAAAAATTAAAAAGTTAATCAAGAAATTCTTTTGTTTCTTGTGAGTTAATCAGAAAATCCCTAATCGCTAAAATGTTTTGATAACCAATTTACAAGCCAGCGAAAAGCAAGATACGTTAAACCAATTGTAACTAAAACAGGGAAAATTCGAACTATTGCCCAAAATATAAATGCTAAACAATAACGAAACCAATACATAATGCTTCCTCTTACAAGTTAATAATAACACGAATAAAAAAAAGAGCAAGAAAAAAAATGATATAAAGCAGCCAGGACAACGCCTATTAGTTCGTCGATTATAAAGCACTGGCTGCCAAT